>NZ_JBGLYN010000078.1:0-31318 GCF_047304045.1 Variovorax sp. Varisp85 | reverse complement strand
GGAGGGGGGAGGCGTGGGCATGGTCTAATTTCGCTCGGGAATTCTAGGGTTCCCCAACTCCCACACATGATTGCTCTGATCGTCATCAGTTTCTTCGTCGCCGCTTTCGCGGTCCAGCTGTTCATGCGCCGCGCGCGCAGGCATGCCCGCCTCTATGGCGCCGACATGCCTCAGCGCTTCCACAAAGGCCATGTGCCGCGCCTGGGCGGTGCGGGCATCCTGCTGGGCATGGGCGTGGCATGGCTGGCGGCCGGCGTCACCGGCACCGATCCGTTCAACGTGTCGTGGCCGGTCAAGACCTCGATGCTCACGCTGCTGTGCATCGCGCCGGCGGTGCTGGGCGGCATCGTCGAAGACGTCACCCAGAACGTCAAGGTGCGCTACCGACTGGGGCTCACCATCGGCTCTGCGCTGCTCGTGTGCTGGGTGCTGGGGTTGGGCGTGGCGCGCACCGGCTCCGAAACGGTCGACGGCTGGCTGGCGATGATTCCCTTTGCCACTGTGCTGTTCGCGGCCCTGGCCATCGGCGGCCTGCCGCATGCCTTCAATATCATCGACGGCTACAACGGCTTGGCGGGCACGGTCGCCGTGCTGGTGTGCCTGGCAATTTCCCACGTGGCGCTGCAGGTCGGCGACCGGCAGCTGGCGGCCATGGTGATCTGCCTGGTGGGAGCCACCTTCGGCTTCCTGGTGTGGAACTACCCGCGCGGCAAGATCTTCGCCGGCGACGGCGGGGCCTACGTCTGGGGCATGGTGATCGCCGTGGCCTGCGTGACGCTGGTGCAGCGCCACCGCGTGGTGTCGCCCTGGTTCCCGATGCTGCTGCTGATCTACCCGGTGTGGGAGACGCTGTTCTCCATCTACCGCAAGCTGGCCCGCGGGCAGTCGCCCGGCACGGCCGATGCACTGCATTTCCACCAGCTGATCTTCCGCCGCATCGTGCGCGTGGCCTTCGCGGACGACGAAGCACGGCAACTGCTCGCGCGCAACAACCGCACCTCGCCGTACCTCTGGATGTTTGCTGCGCTGTCGGTGGTACCGGCCGTGCTGTTCTGGAACAACACCATCGTGCTGATGTTCTTCTGCCTGCTGTTTGTCACGACCTATGTGGGCGCGTACCTGATGATCGTGCGTTTCAAGGTGCCGCGCTGGCTGCGCCCGTGAACCGGCACACCCCCAGGCTTCGCGCACTTCATGTCGCTGCGCCAACCCCCTTGCAGGGGGCAACACCGGTGTGGCCCGGCAAAGCCGGTTCCACGGTGTTCCCGCGCAGTCAGTCGGCTGTCACCGCGATTGCGCGAGAATTTGAGCCTCACCTGATCGTCCACTGTTGCTTTGGAGCCTGACCGCCCATGACCGACCCCGTCCTCAACATCCCCCCCCGCGACAAGGCCGAGATCCTGGCCCAGGCGCTGCCGTACATCCGCAAGTTCCACGGCAAGACCATCGTCATCAAGTACGGCGGCAATGCCATGACCGATCCGGCGCTGCAGGCCGACTTCGCGGAAGACGTGGTGCTGCTGAAGCTGGTCGGCATGAACCCGGTGGTGGTGCACGGCGGCGGCCCGCAGATCGAGGCGGCACTCAACAAGCTCGGCAAGAAGGGCAGCTTCATCCAGGGCATGCGCGTGACCGACGCCGAGACCATGGAGGTCGTCGAATGGGTGCTGGCCGGCGAGGTGCAGCAGGACATCGTGGGCCTGATCAACCAGGCTGGCGGCAAGGCCGTGGGCCTGACCGGGCGCGACGGCGGCCTGATTCGCGCGCAGAAGCTCAAGCTGGCCGACCGCACCGACCCGAACCTGCACCATGACGTAGGGCAGGTCGGCGACATCGTCTCCATCGACCCCAGCGTGGTCAAGGCGCTGCAGGACGACGCCTTCATCCCCGTCGTGAGCCCGATCGGCTTCGGCGAGGAGAACGAGAGCTACAACATCAACGCCGACGTCGTCGCCGGCAAGCTCGCCACCGTGCTCAAGGCCGAGAAGCTCATGCTGCTGACCAACACGCCCGGCGTGCTCGACAAGGACGGCAAGCTGCTCACCAACCTGAGCGCGCGAGAAATCGACGACCTGTTCGCCGACGGCACGATCTCGGGCGGCATGCTGCCCAAGATCGAAGGCGCGCTCGACGCGGCCAAGAGCGGCGTGAACGCGGTGCACATCATCGACGGCCGGGTGCCGCACGCGATGCTGCTGGAGATCCTGACCGACCAGGCTTACGGGACGATGATTCGGGCGCGCTGAAAGTCAATTGCGAGACGTGCTAGCGGTACCCGTCGGGGTTGCGCTGCTGCCAGCGCCAGCTGTCGGCGCACATCTGGTCGAGACTGCGGCGCGCGCGC
Source organism: Variovorax sp. Varisp85 (assembly GCF_047304045.1). Classification (NCBI taxonomy): domain Bacteria; kingdom Pseudomonadati; phylum Pseudomonadota; class Betaproteobacteria; order Burkholderiales; family Comamonadaceae; genus Variovorax; species Variovorax sp. Varisp85. The sequence continues at coordinate 28,974 of NZ_JBGLYN010000078.1, read as the reverse complement.
CAGCCCAGCGTCGCCTGAGCAAGTGATGGATCACCCCAGTAGGCCGGGACGTCGCCCGGCCGGCGCGGACCGATCTCGAAGGGTAGGGGACGTCCACTTGCGCGTTCGAAGGCCCGCACCACTTCCAGCACCGAGGCTCCCTGCCCGGTTCCCAGGTTGAGGGTAACGAGGCTCGATTGGATCTCCGCATGCTTCAAGGCCGCGACGTGGCCTTCAGCGAGGTCCATCACGTGGACATAGTCGCGCACTCCGGTGCCGTCCGGTGTCGGATAGTCGGCGCCGTGTATCTGCAATTTGTCGCGTTGCCCCACGGCGACCTGGCAGACGAACGGCATCAGATTGTTCGGTTTGCCGTGAGGGTGTTCGCCGATCAATCCGCTTTCATGCGCGCCGACCGGATTGAAGTAGCGAAGCAGCGCGATGCGCCAGCCGGGCTGCGAGCGATAAAGGTCGACAAGCGCTTGTTCCACCATGAGCTTGGAGCGACCATAGGGGCTTGCCGGCCGCAGGGCGGCGTCTTCCGGGATCGGCGAGTGCTCCGGTTCACCGTAGACCGTGGCCGACGAGGAAAAGATCAGTGTGTTCACGCCAGCATCCCGCATCGCAGAGGCAAGCATCAGACTGCCGCCCACGTTGGTGTCGTAGTACGCCAGCGGGTCGGCCACCGATTCGCCCACTGCCTTGAGGCCTGCGAAATGGATCGCGGCCGCGAACGGCATTTCTGCGAACACCCGGGCAAGCAGCGCGGCGTCGCGCACGTCGCCTTGAATGAATCGGACCGTGCTGCCGGTGATTTGGCGCAGCCGCTCCAGGACGCGCACGTCGCTGTTGCAGAGGTTGTCGAGAATCACGGGCACATAGCCGGCCGCAGCCAGCGCCACGCAGGTGTGGCTGCCGATGAAGCCGGCGCCGCCGGTGACTAGGATACGTTGGCTCATGAAGTTCTATCGATTGCCACGGAAAGCAGATTTTGAACGAGCTTTCGCGGGACTGCCGGCGCGCTCGGCCGGAGACGGCGCGTGCTCACAGCCCTGTGCGAGAATCAATTGATTACATCTTTGCACGCGCTCCCATGCAGAACGAAGAGACGACCAGTGCTTCCGGCGTAGAGACCTCTGCGGACACGCTTACCCCCCCGACGCGCAAGCGCCCGAAGCCGGGTGAGCGGCGCGTGCAGATCCTGCAGGCGCTCGCCGCCATGCTCGAGCAGCCCGGCGCAGAGCGGGTCACCACCGCTGCGCTGGCCGCGCGGCTCGAAGTGAGCGAGGCCGCGCTTTACCGCCACTTCGCCAGCAAGGCCCAGATGTTCGAGGGCCTGATCGACTTCATCGAGCAGAGCGTCTTCACGCTGGTCAACCAGATCCTGGAGCGCGAGGGCGCCACCGGCGCCCAGCAGGCCGCAAAAATCCTCACGCTGCTGGTCCAGTTCGCCGAGCGCAACCCTGGCATGACCCGCGTCATGGTGGGCGATGCGCTGGTCTACGAAAACGAGCGCCTGCAGCAGCGCATGAACCAGTTCTTCGACAAGATCGAAGCCACCCTGCGCCAGGTGCTGCGCGGCGCCGCCGCGGCCGACGGCTCGGCCACGCCCAGCGTCGACGCGCAGGTGCGCGCCGCGGCGCTCACGGCCTTCGTGGTCGGGCAGCTCCAGCGCTTTGCGCGCTCGGGTTTCCGCCGCGCGCCGTCCGAGCATCTCGAAGCAACGATCGCCTTGATCGTTTGATTCGTCCCTGTCGGGGCGATGGCTGATCGAACTGCGAGCCCGCAGGGTACCCAGGTGACGGCGCGGAGCCCGGCACCCCGCTCGACTTGCTTCGTTGCGAAGCGTAGGATCGGTGCCCCTTGCCGCCCCGTCGCGGCGACAAGTCCGTGTTCGTGTGGCTTCTTGAACGGAGGTTCGTATGAGCTATCACCTGGAAGGTCGCCTGCTCGAGGTATGCAACTGCAACGTCCTTTGTCCCTGCTGGATCGGCGAGGATCCTGACAACGGCACCTGCGACACGATCGTCGCGTGGCGCATCGACAAGGGAACGATCGACGGCATCGACGTCGGCGGCAACACCATCGCGGCCGTGGCGCATGTGCCCGGAAACATCCTGGAAGGCAACTGGACGGCGGCGATCTTCGTCGACGAAAGCGCTTCCAAGGAGCAGGAAGAAGCGCTGCTCAAGGTCTATACCGGGCAGGCCGGCGGACCGATCGCCGACCTGGCCAAGCTCATCGGCCAGGTCGTGTCGGTCGAGCGGGCGCCGATCCGCTTCACCGTGAACAACGGCAAGGGCGAGCTGGAGATCGGCAAGGACTACTACGCCGAACTCGAGCCCTACCGCGGCGCGACCGGCGGCCAGACCACCCTTTCCGACACCGTGTTCTCGACGGTTCCGGGCGCGCCGGTGTTCGTCGGCAAGGCCCCGACCTACCGTTCGAAGAATGCCGCGCTGGGCATCGACCTCGACATCAAGAACCACAACGCGCTGCAGAGCACCTTCGTCTTCGACGCATGAGCGCCGCGCGGGGCCGCCCCAAGCAAGTTCGCACCGCAGTGCGAAGCACGAAGGTTGCCCAATGAACCCGGCGGCCGGCTCGCCGCCGCGCAACGTCTCGCGCCACCGCCGTGTGTTCCTGCCGGTGCTTGCCGCGCTGATCACGCTCGCGTGGATGGCGTTGTGGGCATGGGCGCGCAGTCCCTACGGACGCTATCTCGAACACGGCGACTGGACCGCCTCGGGGCCGGCCGCGTTCCTGTGCCAGGTCGTTCCCGCCGGCGACGTGGTCGTGCCCATGGTGCTCTACGCCGCTTCGTGGATTCTCATGACGGCGGCCATGATGCTGCCGACGACGCTGCCGTTGTTCAACGCCTTCGACCGGTTGACCGAGGGGCGCCCGGACCATGGACGCCTTCTCGTGCTGCTGGGGCTGGGCTACATGGCGGTGTGGGGCGCCTTCGGGTTGCTGGCGCACGCACTCCACAGTGCGGTGCTGGCCCTGCTCGCCAGCGCGCCGACCCTGGCCTGGCACGGCTGGGTGATCGGTGCCGCGACCATCGCGCTGGCTGGAGCCTTCCAGTTCAGCCGTCTCAAGCACCGGTGCCTGGAGAAGTGCCGCACGCCGCTGAGCTTCGTCGTCGAGCATTGGCGCGGGCAGGCGCAGGCCAGGCATGCGTTCGCGCTGGGCACGCACCACGGCCTGTTCTGCGTCGGCTGCTGCTGGGCGCTGATGTTGTTGATGTTCGCGCTCGGCACCGGCAGCCTCGGCTGGATGCTTCTGCTCGCGGCCGTCATGGCGGTAGAAAAGAACGTTCCCTGGGGCCATCGTCTCAGCGCGCCGCTTGGGTTCGCGTTGCTGGGCTGGGCCGCCTTCATGGTGGCGATGCATGTCTGAAGCCATGTCTGAAGGGCGCCGCGGCCCGTCCCTCCTGCGGACCATCGCCCTTACCGCTGTGGCCATGGTCGCGTTCGCGGCCAATTCGCTGTTGTGCAGGCTCGCGCTGCAGCAACGGGGCATCGATCCCGCCAGCTTCGGCAGCATCAGACTGGTTTCCGGGGCAATCACGCTCGCGCTCGTCGTGCGGCTCAGGGTACGGCCGTCTGTGGCCGGGCGGACCGACTGGCTTGCCGCCGCCATGCTGTTCGCCTATGTCGCGTTCTTCTCTTTCGCCTACCTCAGCCTGCCCGCGGGAACGGGTGCGCTGATCCTGTTCGGTGCGGTTCAGCTCACGATGCTTGGTGCGGGTCTGGGCTCCGGCGAGCGCTTCGGGCCTGCTGCATGGTTCGGTTTCGCCCTGGCGGTGGTCGGACTCGTGTACCTGGTGTCGCCGGGGATTTCCGCGCCGCCGCTCTTCGGCGCCGTGCTGATGGCGGTGGCGGGCGTGGCGTGGGGCCTGTATTCATTGCGCGGCCGCGGCGTGGCCGACCCGCTGGCCGCCACTGCGCGCAACTTCACGCGGGCGGTGCCGCTCGCGCTCGCGCTGAGCCTGGGCTTCGTGGCAAGCGCTCATGCGGACGCGACCGGCGTCGCCCTGGCCGTGGCTTCCGGTGCGCTGACCTCGGGTCTCGGCTATGTCGTCTGGTATGCGGTGCTGGGCCGCCTTTCGGCGATGCGGGCAGCCACCGTGCAGCTGTCGGTGCCGCTGCTGGCCGCATTTGGTGGCGTGCTGTTCCTGTCCGAGGCGATCACGCCGCGGCTGGCGGCTGCCTCCGTGGCGATCCTGGGAGGCATCGCGCTCGTGCTGAGCCAGAAGTCGCAAAGCGTGCGCCGTTAGCCGGCGTCAAGCCCTTACGCGATGGCAATGCCCACCTTGGCACCCGCCGCGACGATCTCCCCCCACGTCGCCTCATCGACCCAGATCCCGTCCCGCCGCCGCGCAGCCCGCGCCTTGCGCTCCGGTTCGCCGGCAATCTGCACCTCGTCGAAGCCCTGTCCCGGCGGGCTCTGCCGCAGCCATTCGACGAACTCCCGCGCCTCCTGGTCGAACGAAGTCTGCGTGCCCAGGCGTGCCGGGTCGATCAGCACCGTCAGCATGCCGTTGAGCACCGTGCGGGCCGTGTCGGCCGGCCGGTGCCATGTGCCACCGCCCGTGAGTGCACCGCCCAGCAGCTCGCACGCCACGGCCATGCCGTAGCCCTTGTGCTCGCCGAAGGTCATGAGCGCGCCGAACAGGCCGTTGCCCTGAGGCACGACCACCACGCCGGGGTCGTTGGTCGGTGCGCCGTTCTCGTCGATCAGGTAGCCGTCGGGTACGCGCTCGCCCTTGTTGTGCGCCACGCGCATCTTTCCCTGCGCGACGCGGCTGGTCGCGTAGTCGAGCACGAAGGGGTCCGCGCCCGAGAGTGGAATGCCGATGCAGCACGGGTTGGTGCCGAAGCGCCCGTCGCCGCCGCCCCAGGGCGCGACCACCGGACGCGACAGCACATTGACGAAGTGCATCGACACCAGCCCCTGCGCCGTCGCCATCTCGGCGAAATGTCCGATGCGCCCCAGGTGGTGCGCATGCGAGAGCGTGAAGATGCAACTGCCGTGCTGCTTCGCCCGCGCAATGCCGAGCTCCATCGCCTGCACGCCGACGATCTGCCCATAGCCGTGCTGGCCGTCCAGCCCCATCAGCGTGCCGATGTCGAGGTTGACGCGCACGGCGGCGTTGGGCTTCAGCCCGCCCTCGGCCACTGCATCCACGTAGCGCGGCAGCATGCCCACGCCGTGCGAGTCGTGGCCGCTGAGGTTCGCCAGCACGAGGTTGGCGGCCACCTGTTGTGCTTCGGCCGGGGTGCTGCCTGCGGCTTCGAGGATGCGGGCGACGGTGGCTTGCAGGCCATCGGCCTCCAGTGTTCTGGACATGGATCAGACTCCCTTCGCGTTCAGCGTGATGGTATAGAGCGACGTGGTCGCACAAATGAAAAGGCGATTGCGCTTCGGCCCGCCGAAGCAGACGTTGGCCACGCGTTCGGGCAGCAGGATCTTGCCGAGCAGCGTGCCGTCGGGGTGGTAGGCGTGCACGCCATCGAGCGCGCTGGTCCAGATGCGGCCTTCGGTGTCGAGGCGGAAGCCGTCGAACAGGCCGCTGGTGCATTCGGCAAACACTTCGCCGCCGCTCAGGGTGCGGCCGTCGGCGCCTACCTTGAAGCGGCGAATGTGCCGCGGCCCGTCCGCCGCATGGCTCGCGCCGGTGTCGGCGATGTACAGCAGCGATTCGTCGGGCGAGAACGCCAGCCCGTTGGGCTTCACGAAGTCGTCGGCCATGCGCTCGACCTTGCCGCTCGCGGGGTCGATGCGGTAGACGTGGCAGGCGCCGATCTCGCTGTCCGCCTTCAGGCCTTCGTAGTCGGAGAGGATGCCGTAGCTCGGGTCGGTGAACCACACGCCGCCGTCCGAATGCACGACCACGTCGTTCGGTGAATTGAGCCGCTTGCCCAGCCAGTGCGAAGCCAGCACGGTGATCGATCCGTCGTGCTCTGTGCGCGTCACGCGCCGCGTGAGGTGCTCGCAGCTCACGAGCCGGCCCTCGCGGTCGACCGTGTGGCCATTGGCGTTGTTCGAAGGCTCGCGGAAGATGCCGACCGTGCCGTTGACCTCGTCGTAGCGCAGCATGCGGTTGTTGGGAATGTCGGACCACACCAGCGTGCGGTGCGCGCCGAACCAGGCGGGACCTTCGCACCAGCGCGCACCGGTCCACAGGCGTTGCACCCGCTCGGGGCCGGGAATGCAGGTCTTGAAGCGAGGGTCCAGGTGTTCGAAGCCGGTGCCGTCGAGGAAGCCGAAGGGGAGTGTGGCCATGGGGTTCCTTGTCGATGGATTCACATCACGGCGCCGACCTGCCACGGAACGAACTCGTTCTGCCCGTAGCCGTGCTGCTCGCTTTTCGATTGCGCGCCCGAGGCGGTCGCGAGCACCAGTTCGAAGATTCGCTGGCCCATCTCCTGGATCGACGCGGTGCCGTCCACGATCTCGCCGCAGTTGATGTCCATGTCTTCTTCCTGCCGCTGCCAAAGCGCCGAGTTGGTCGCGAGCTTGAGCGAGGGGGAGGGCGCGCAACCGTACGCCGAGCCACGCCCGGTCGTGAAGCAGATCAGGTTGGCGCCGCCGGCCACCTGGCCCGTGGCGCTCACCGGGTCGTAGCCCGGTGTGTCCATGTAGACGAAGCCGTGCGCGGTGACGGGCTCCGCGTATTCGTACACCGCCTCGAGGTTGCTCGTGCCGCCCTTGGCGACCGCGCCCAGCGACTTCTCGAGGATGGTGGTGAGCCCGCCTGCCTTGTTGCCCGGCGAAGGGTTGTTGTTCATCTCGCCTTCGTTGATGGCGGTGTAGTGCTCCCACCACTTGATGCGGTCCACCAGCTTCTGGCCGACTTCGCGCTTCACGGCACGGCGCGTCAGCAGGTGCTCGGCGCCATACACCTCGGGCGTTTCGCTGAGGATGGCGGTGCCGCCGTGCGCCACCAGCAGGTCGACCGCCGCGCCCAGCGCCGGGTTGGCGCTGATGCCCGAGTAACCGTCGGAGCCGCCGCACTGGAGCCCGATGGTGATGTGCGCAGCGCTGCATGGCTCGCGCTTCACCGCGTTGGCGCGCGGCAGCATCTCGTTGATGAGCGCCACGCCTCTCTCCACCGTCTTGCGCGTGCCGCCGGTGTCCTGGATGTTGAAGGTGCGGAAGTTCTCGCCCTCGGCCAGGTGGCCGGTCGCGAGCCAGGCGTTGATCTGGTTGGCCTCGCAGCCGAGCCCGACGACCAGCACGCCCGCGAAGTTCGGGTGCGTGGCGTATCCCGTGAGCGTGCGCTCCAAAATCTGCATGCCCATGCCCTCGGTGTCCATGCCGCAGCCGGTGCCGTGCGTGAGCGCGACCACGCCATCGACGTTCGGGAACGCCGCAAGTGCTTGCGGATTGGTCTTGCGCGAGAAGTGGTCGGCAATGGCGCGCGCGGCCGTGGCCGAGCAGTTCACGCTGGTGAGCACGCCGATGTAGTTGCGCGTGGCCACGCGGCCGTCTGGGCGCTTGATGCCCATGAAGGTGGCTTCGCGCTTGGCGGGTGCGGGCTTCACGTCGGCGCCGAAGGCGTAGTCGCGTTCGAAATCTCCCTTGTCCGGACCCATGTCGAGGTTCTGCGTGTGCACGTGCTCGCCGGCGGCGATGGGCTTGCTCGCGAAACCGATGATCTGGTTGTAGCGGCGCACAGGCTCGCCCGGCGCGATGGCGCGCATGGCGATCTTGTGGCCCGGCGGGATCAGGCCGCGCACGGCCACGTTCTCGACGACGGTGCCGCCGAGCAGTTGCGAGCGCGCGATGACGACGTCATCGGCGGGGTGGAGTCGGATGTAGGGAGTCATCGTGAGTGTCTGCCGGCGCTTGTTTGTTTGTCAGGAGGCCTTGGTGCGGCGCCAGCTCGCGCTGAACCGCTGGTGGAACTTGTCCATGTGATGGTGCATTGCGTCGCGCGCCGCGGCCGGGTCGTGCGCCGCGATGGCGTCGAGGATGGCTTCGTGCTCGCCGATGGCGGCCTGCCACGAGTCCATGGTCTCGAAGTAATCGATCATCCGGGCGAAGATCGGCCCATGCCGCGACTCCCAGAAGCCCTGCACCGTCTCGGTCAGCACCACGTTGTCGCACGCGTTGACGATGGCCAGGTGGAAGGCGCGGTCGCCCTCGTGCGGCACCTCGTTGCGTGCAGCCATCTCGCGCATCATGCGGATCGCGCGGCGCATGGCGTCCACGTCCTTGCGCTTGCCGTACTGGGCCGCGGTGGCGGCGGTCTCGCCTTCCACCAGGCGGCGCGCGCGGATGATTTCGAGCGGGCCCCATTCGACGCCGGCTGCGCCGTTGGCTGGCGGGGCCGCTCGGTGCGACCTGTCGAGCACGTACACGCCCGAGCCGGTGCGGATCTCGACCCAGCCTTCGACCTCCAGCGCAATCAGCGCCTCGCGCACCGAGGGCCGGCTCACGCCCAGCTGCGCGGCCAAGTCGCGCTCGGCGGGAATGCGCGCGCCCACCGCGAACTCGCCCTTGCCGATGAGCACGCGCAGCTGCTCGGCAATCTGGCGGTAGAGGCGCTGGGGTTCGAGGGTCTGGATCGGCACGGGAACGAAAAGAGGAAATCGAACGGGTTAAGGGTTGTCCTGAATTGGACAAGTGGTAAGGCCAATTCAGAATACGATACACCGCCCGGATCAACATCGGGCCTAACCCGAGGAGACACCCATGAGATTGAAGGGAAAGACCGCGCTGGTCACCGCCGCAGGCCAGGGCATCGGCCGTGCCAGCGTGCTCGCCATGGCGGCCGAAGGCGCGCAGGTCTGGGCCACCGACGTCAACGAAAAGCTGCTCGAACGCTACGCCGGCATGCCCAACGTCACGGCGCTCAAGCTCGACGTGCTCGACAAGGCCGCCATCGGCGCGCTGGTGGCGAAGCTGCCCGCGCTCGACGTTCTCTTCAACTGCGCGGGCGTGGTGCACAACGGCACCATCGAGCAGGCCACCGACGACGAGCTGCTGTTTGCCTTCAGCCTCAACGTGCGCGCGCAGATGTGGACCATCCAGGCCGTGCTGCCCGGCATGCTGGCGGCCGGGCGCGGCAGCATCATCAACATGGCGAGCGTGTGCTCCAGCATGAAGGGGCTGCCCAACCGCTTTGTCTACGGCACCACCAAGGCGGCGGTGCTGGGCCTTACCAAGAGCGTGGCGGCCGACTACGTGGCCCGGGGCATCCGCTGCAATGCCGTGTGCCCGGGCACGGTCGATACGCCTTCGCTCGGCGACCGTATCAACGCCAACGCCGACCCCGATGCCGCCCGCAAGGCCTTCATCGCGCGCCAGCCCATGGGCCGGCTCGCGCAGGCCGAGGAGATCGCGCCGGTGGTGGTGTTCCTTGCGAGCGACGAATCGATCTTCGCTACCGGACAGGCCTTCACGGTCGACGGCGGCATCACCATATGACCCGCTCGACTTCGCGGGCCACCGCTGTGGTCTTCGACCTCTCCAGTGGCCGCTCCACGTATTGATTCAATGCACTGAAAGGAAAGCATGAAACTCGTCCGCTATGGCAACCCCGGCAAGGAAAAGCCCGGCCTCATCGACGACAAGGGCCAGCTGCGCGACCTGAGCGCGGTCGTCAAGGACATCGGTCCCGACCAGCTCGGCGATGCCGCCATTGCCAAGCTGCGCAAGCAGAAGCTCGACAAGCTGCCGCTGGTCAAGGGCAAGCCTCGTTTCGGCAGCCCCGTGGCCAACGTCGGCAAGTTCATCGCCATCGGCCTCAACTACGCGGACCACGCGGCCGAGTCCGGCCTGCCGGTGCCCAAGGAGCCCGTGGTGTTCATGAAGGCCAACAGCTGCATCCAGGGGCCGAACGACCCCGTGATGCTGCCCAAGGGCTCTGTCAAGACCGACTGGGAAGTCGAGCTCGGCGTGGTCATCGGCACGCGCGCCCGCTATGTGTCGCAGAAGAGCGCGCTCGACTATGTGGCCGGCTACTGCACCATCAACGACGTCAGCGAGCGCGAATACCAGATCGAACGCGGCGGCACCTGGGACAAGGGCAAGGGTTGCGACACCTTCGGCCCGCTCGGCCCCTGGCTCGTCACGCGCGACGAAATCGAGAACCCGCAGAAGCTCTCGATGTGGCTCGACCTGAACGGCCAGCGCGTGCAGACGGGCAGCACCAGGACCATGATCTTCAGCGTCGCCAAGATCGTGAGCTACGTGAGCCAGTTCATGACCCTGATGCCCGGCGACGTGATCACCACCGGCACGCCGCCCGGCGTGGGCATGGGCATGAAGCCGCCGTTGTTCCTGAAGAAGGGCGACGTGATGACGCTGGGCATCGAAGGCCTGGGCGAACAACGCCAGGAAGTGATTCCCTTCAAGCTCTGAGCACCGTTCTCTGAGATCATCCGGCGGATGAAGACGCCGCCGGACCATCGCTCGCAGGTCTTTGGAACGCCCTGGGAGGGCGTCCATGCCACCGCGATGGACAGTGCCCGCCACTACGGCCGGCACTGGCATTCGATCTACGGCGTCGGCCTGCTCGACCATGGCGCGCAAAGCTCGGCCAGCGGCCGCGGCAGGGTCGATGCCTATGCGGGCGACCTGATCACCACCAACCCCGGCGAAGTGCACGACGGCCGGCCGCTCGGCGGCCCGTCGCGCCGTTGGCGCATGGTGTATTTCGATGCGGCCGTGATGGCTGGCATGCGCGAAGGCGTTGCGGACGCCGGCATCGAATTCACGCGGCCCGTGCTCCAGGACGCGCGGCTGCTCCACACGCTGCGCCGCCTGTTCGCCCGCCTCGATGAGTGGCGCTGTGCCACGGGCAACGCCGCAGGCGCCGAGGCGCTGGCCTGCGAAGAATCGCTGGCCGAAGTCTGTAGCGTATTGCTCGACGCCCATTCCACCGCCATTGCGCTGCCCGAGATCGGTGGTGATGTACGGCTGGTGCGCGAGCGCCTCGCCGACGACTTGCTCGCCGCGCCCACGCTCGACGAACTTGCCGCAATGACCGGCCTCGGCAGGTACCAGGTGCTGCGGCGCTTCGAGAAGGCCTATGGCGTGCCGCCCCACGCGTGGCTGCTGCTGCAGCGTGCCGAACGCGCACGCGGCCTGATCCGCCGCGGCACGGGCCTCGCGGACGCCGCTGCTGCAAGCGGCTTCGCGGACCAGAGCCACATGACGCGCATCTTCGCGCGCCAGTTCGGCTTCACGCCCGGTGCGTGGCAGAGGACGTGCGGCCTGCCGTAGCGTTCAGCGCAGCACGCGGATCAGTTCGTCGTACACCAGTCGCACGCGCGCCGGCACCGGCGCGCGCTGCGAGCGGTACACATAGATCGGCCACGGCTGCGGCGCGTCGGCTTCGAGCACCGGCACCAGCGCGCCCGATTCGAGCCAGGGCTCGGCCAGTGCCCCGATCAGCTGGGCGAAGCCCAATCCCGCGAGCACCGCGGCGCACTCGGTGTCGAAGTCGTCGGTAACGAAGGCCGGCGACGTCACCGTCAGTTGCCGGCCCTTGCTGAAGACCAGCGGCCAGGGGCGGCCCGACTTGCGGTCGATCAGTGCGGTGAGCGGCAGCGCCGCGAGCGCGTCCAGCTTCTTCGGCACGCCCGTGCGCGCGACGAGTGCGGGCGCGGCCACCACGTGCAGCGCCATCCTTCCCACCGGCCTCGCAACGAAGCGTGCGTCGCGCAGCGGGCCCACGCGCACGCCGATGTCGATCTGCTGGTCGACCACGTCGGCATGCTCCTCCGACACGCGCAGGTCCAGTACCAGCCCGGGGTGTGCCGCGAGCATCGGCGCCAGCGCCTGCGGAATGAGCCGGCGTCCGAAGATGCCCGGCGCAGTGACACGCACCGTGCCCGCATGTTGCGACAGCGCGCGCCTGTCGGTGCGGTGAAAGAGGTCGTCCACGCCGCCCACTGCCACGCGCGCCCGCTCTGCGAGCTGCCGGCCGAAGTCGGTGAGCTGTACGCCGCGCGTGCTGCGGTGGAACAGCGGTTCGCCCAGTTCGTCTTCGAGCTCGCGCACCGCGCGTGTCACCACCTGCGGCGACACCGACAGCCGCACCGCGGCGTCTCGGAAGTTGGCGGCATCGGCGGCGGTGCAGAACACGCGCAAGGCTTCGAGGCGGTTGGACATGGACTGTTCCTTATTGAGGAATTCTGAAGTCGGAAGAGTTTCATATACGGGAACGCGAGGATTTTCCACACTGCGTGCACTTCTTCAACACCCCCGAAAGGAATTTCCATGACATCCGTTCAAGACAACATCCAGGGCAAGGTCGCCATCGTCACCGGCGCGAGCAGCGGGCTCGGTGAATCGACGGCGCGCCACCTTGCCGCGCGCGGCGCGAAGGTGGTGCTCGCGGCCCGCCGTACCGACCGGCTCGACAAGGTCGTGGCAGAAATCCGCGAAGCCGGCGGCGAGGCCATCGCCGTGGCCACCGACGTGTCGAAGCGCGCCGAACTCGACAAGCTCGCCGCCGCCACCATCGAAGCCTTCGGCCGCATCGACGTGCTGGTCAACAACGCGGGCGTGATGCCGCTGTCGCCGCTCGAGAAACTCAAGGTCGACGAATGGGACCGCACCATCGACGTCAACATCAAGGGCGTGCTTTACGGCATTGCCGCCGTGCTGCCGCGCATGCAGGCGCAGGGCGGGGGGCACATCGTCAACGTCGCTTCCATTGCGGGGCTGAAGGTGTTCACGCCCATCGGCACGGTGTACAGCGCTACCAAGCATGCGGTGCGCGCCATCTCCGAGGGCCTGCGTGTGGAGGTGGGCAACAGCGGCGTGCGCGTGACCATCGTGTCGCCCGGGGCGGTCGATTCGGAGCTGAAGTTCGGCAGCAGCGATGCCGAGAGCGCGGCTGGCGTGAAGGCGTTCTACGACGCCAACCAGATCCCCGCGGATTCGGTGGCGCGCGCCGTCGTCTACGCGGTGGAGCAGCCGGCGAACGTGGACATCAACGAAGTCGTGTTGCGGCCGGTGTCGCAGGAATTCTGAAAGGAAGTGGCCGGGACGGGGCCGGCGACGGCCCCATTTCGCGTCAATTAACCTTCAACCGTTGAAGGTCTCTTGTGGCCGAAAGTGCAAAGCCCTGCAAAATAGAACGACCGTTCGTTTTTTGCAGGGAAATTCCACGATGTCCGCCACAGCCGTTTCCGCCAAGCCCGTCCGCGCCGCCCAGAAGGGCCAGCAGACCAAGGCCGTCATCGTCGACGCCGCGCTGGCGCTGGCCGCGCAGATCGGGCTGGAGGGCCTGTCGATCGGCGCCGTGGCCGAAATCACCAAGATGAGCAAGTCGGGCGTGTTCGCCCACTTCGGCTCGCGCGAGGAACTGCAGATCTCGGTGGTGCGCGAATACCACGCGCGCTTCGAGCAGGAAGTGTTCTTTCCCGCCCTCCAGGCGCCGCGCGGCCTGCCGCGCCTGCGCGCCATGTTCGCCAACTGGATGAAGCGCACCTCGACCGAGATCGACTCGGGCTGCATCTACATCAGCGGCGCCTCCGAATTCGACGACCGCCCGGGTCCGGTGCGCGACGCGCTGGTCGAGTCGGTCAGCATCTGGCAGGCCGCCGTGCTGCGCGCCATCGTGCAGGCACAGAGCGAAGGCCACCTGCGCGCCGACGCCGACGAGCGCCAGGTGGCGTTCGAGATCCACGGCCTGATCCTCGCGCTGCACTACGAGGCGCGCTTTCTTCAGGTGCCCGGCTCCATCGGCCGCGCCAACGTCGGCTTCGACAACATCCTCGCGCGCAGCGCCACGCCCGACGCGCCGAAGGCCGGGGCCACTGCGCCGGCGGGCCGCCGCCTCAAGACCGTGCGCTGAGGCTCGCGGCCTGTCCCCTTTTCTGTTTTCCCCTTTTTCTTTTTCTATCTAGCTTCGACCAGGAGAGTCCCGGATGCCTACCTACAACCCACCCGTGCGCGACATGCAGTTCGTGCTGCATGAAGTGCTCAACGTCGCCGAGGAACTCAAGGCGCTGCCGGCCCACGCCGAAACCGACGCCGACACCATCAACGCGGTGATCGAGGAGGCCGGCAAGTTCGCTGCCGAGGTGACCTTTCCGCTGAACATCAGCGGCGACGAAGAAGGCTGCGTGCTCGACAAGACCACGCACGAAGTGAAGACGCCCAAGGGCTTCAAGGACGCCTACGCCAAGTACGTCGAAGGCGGCTGGCCTGCGCTGTCGTGCGACCCGGCCTTCGGCGGCCAGGGTCTGCCCTTCGTGGTGAACCAGTGCCTGTTCGAGATGCTCAACAGCGCCAACCAGGCCTGGACCATGTACCCCGGCCTCTCGCACGGCGCGTACGAAGCGCTGGTGGCGCACGGCACCGACGAACAGAAGAAGACCTACCTGCCCAAGCTCACGAGCGGCGAGTGGACCGGCACCATGTGCCTCACCGAACCCCATTGCGGCACCGACCTCGGCCTGCTGCGCACCAAGGCCGAGCCGCAGCCCGACGGCACCTACCGCATCACCGGCAGCAAGATCTTCATCTCGGCCGGCGAGCACGACATGACGAGCAACATCATTCACCTGGTGCTGGCCCGCCTGCCCGATGCGCCCAAGGGCAGCAAGGGCATCAGCCTGTTCGTGGTGCCGAAGTTCAAGGTCAAGGCCGACGGCTCGCTCGGCGAGCGCAACCCGATCTTCTGCGCCGGCCTGGAGCACAAGATGGGCATCCACGGCAACGCCACCGCGCAGATCGTGATCGAAGGCGCCACCGGCACGCTGGTGGGCGAGCCCAACAAGGGCCTGGCCGCGATGTTCGTGATGATGAACGCCGCACGCCTGGGCGTGGGCAACCAATCGCTCGGCCTGACCGAAGTGGCCTACCAGAACGCGCTGGCCTACGCGAAAGACCGCGTGCAGATGCGTTCGCTCTCCGGCGTGAAGGCCAAGGACAAGGAAGCCGACCCCATCATCGTGCACCCCGACGTGCGCAAGATGCTGCTCACGGCCAAGGCCTATGCCGAAGGCGGCCGCGCGCTGCAGATCTTCTGCACGCTGCTGCTCGACAAGGAACACAACCACCCTGACGAGAAGGTGCGCAAGGACTCGGGTGAGTTGGTCGCGCTGCTGACCCCCATCGTCAAGGCCTTCATCACCGACAACGGCCACATTTCCACCAACGCCTGCATGCAGGTGTTCGGCGGCCACGGCTTCATCAAGGAATGGGGCATGGAGCAGTTCGTGCGCGACAACCGCATCAACATGATCTATGAAGGCACCAACACCATCCAGTCGCTGGACCTGCTGGGCCGCAAGGTGCTGGGCAACAACGGCGCGTCGCTGAAGAAGTTCGGCAAGCTCGTGGGCAAGCTGGTGGAAGAAGAGGGTGTGAACGAGAAGATGGCCGAGTTCATCAACCCGATCGCGATGCTGGGCGACCAGCTCACCAAGTTCACCACCGAGATCGGCTTCAAGGGCTTCCAGAACCCCGACGAAGTGGGCGCCGCCGCCGTCGACTACCTGCGCGTGGCCGGTCACTTCGTGTTCGGCTACCTGTTCGCCCGCATGGCGCAGGTCGCGCTGCGCGAGATCGCCGCCGGCAACACCGATCCGTTCTACGTCGCCAAGCTGCAGACCGCGCGCTTCTACTTCGCCAAGCTGTTCCCCGAGACCGCGACGCTGATGCGCACCGCGCGCGCCGGCAGCAAGGTGCTGATGGACACCGACGCAGCGCTGGCCTGAGCGGTCGTACCGTCTCGTCTTCCTTCGAATCCAGGAGCCGCCGATCATGAAAACAACACTCGCAGCCATCCTGTTCACCGTCACGGCCGTTTCGGCCATGGCCCAAAGCACGCCGGTGGGTCTGTGGCGCAACGTGGACGACAAGACCGGCGAGGTCAAGGCCGAGATCAGCATCGCGGAGACCCACGGCGCGCTGTCCGGGCGCATCGAGAAGGCGCTGGGCAAGGATGCCAAGCCCGGCGCGGTCTGCAGCGAATGCAGCGACGACCGCAAAGACAAGCCCATGGTCGGCCTCGACATCATCCGCGGCGGAAAGAAGGCCGAGAACAAGGACGTCTGGGAAGGCGGAAAGATCCTCGACCCCGAGAACGGCAAGGAATACCGCGCGAGCTTCACGCCCATCGAGGGCGGCAAGAAGCTCGAGGTGCGCGGCTACCTGGGCCCGTTCTGGCGTACCCAAACCTGGAACCGCGCGCAGTAAACAAGCCTGTGCGCAACCTATCCAAGAAATACCAAGCAACATGTCCCGATTTCAAGTGAAGAAGGTCGCCGTGCTCGGCGCCGGCGTGATGGGCGCGCAGATTGCGGCCCACCTCGTCAACGTGCGCGTGCCTGTCGTGCTGTTCGACCTGGCCGCAAAAGAAGGCCCGAAGAACGGCATCGTCGCGCGCGCCATCGACAACCTCAAGAAGCTCAAGCCCGCGCCGCTCGGCGACGTGGCCGATGCGGGCCTGATCGAACAGGCCAACTACGAAGACGACCTGGCCAAGCTCGGCGAGTGCGACCTCATCATCGAAGCCATTGCCGAGCGCATGGACTGGAAGCTCGATCTGTACAAGAAGATCGCGCCGCACGTTGTCAAGCATTCGATCCTGGCCTCGAACACCTCGGGCCTGTCGATCACCAAGCTCAGCGAGGCGCTGCCCGAAGCGCTGAAGCCGCGCTTCTGCGGCATTCACTTCTTCAACCCGCCGCGCTACATGTTCCTGGTGGAGTTGATCAACACGCCGACCACGCAGCCGCAGGTGCTCGACGACCTCGAAGCCTTCGTCACCAGCACGCTGGGCAAGGGCGTGGTGCGCGCGCACGACACGCCCAACTTCATCGCCAACCGCGTCGGCATCGCCGGCATGCTGGCCACGCTGAAGGAAGTCGAGAAGTTCGGCCTCACGCCCGACGTGGTGGATGACCTCACGGGCAAGAAGCTGGGCCGCGCCAGCTCGGGCACCTTCCGCACCGCCGACGTGGTGGGCCTGGACACGATGGCCCACGTCGTGAAGACGCTGCAGGACAACCTGAACGCCGAGAGCGATCCGTTCTACGCCAACTTCGCGACGCCGCCGGTGCTCGCCAAGCTGCTGGAGCTGGGCAACCTGGGCCAGAAGACCAAGGCCGGCTTCTTCAAGAAGGCCGGCCGCGACATCCTGCGCTTCGACCTGAAGAGCGGCGAGTACGTGCCCGCCGGCGCCAAGGCCGACGAGGTGTACGGCCGGATGCTGAAGAAGCCCGCGGGCGAGCGCCTGAAGCTGCTGCGCGAGAGCGAAGGGCCGCAGGGCCAGTTCCTCTGGGCCATCTTGCGCGACGGCTTCCACTACGCCGCCGTGCACCTGGGCGACATCGCCGAGAGCGCGCGCGACGTCGACTTCGCGATGCGCTGGGGCTTCGGCATGAAGCAGGGCCCGTTCGAGCTGTGGCAGGAAGCCGGCTGGGCGCAGGTCGCCAAGTGGGTGCAGGAAGACATCGACGCAGGCAAGGCGCTGAGCAGCGCACCGCTGCCCAAGTGGGTGTTCGAAGGCTCGGTGGCCGAGGCCGGCGGCGTGCACACGCCCGAAGGCTCGTGGAGCGCGTCGCAGAACAAGTTCGTGCCGCAGCGCAAGCTGCCCGTGCATGACCGCCAGTTGTTCCCGGAAAGCGTGCTCGGTGCGAATGCAGCCGATGCCAACACCGCGGGCACCACGATCAGCGACGAAGGCGATGTGCGCGTGTGGACGCTGGATGGTGAGGTGCTGATCGCGAGCATCCATTCGAAGATGCACGCCATCAGCCCTGACGTGGCCGAGGCGCTGGGCGCCGCAGTCGACCTGGCCGAAGCCGAATACAAGGGCCTCGTGATCTGGTCGCCCGATGAGATGTTCTCGGTCGGCGCCGACCTGCAGGCGATGCTGCCGGCCTTCGTCGTAGCCGGTATCGGCGCGGTGGAGGGCGCCGAGCAGGAGTTGCAGAACGTGATGCTCAAGATCCGCTACGCCAGCGTGCCGGTGATCTCCGCGGTGCGCGGCATGGCGCTGGGCGGCGGCTGCGAGCTGGCCGTCCACTCGGCCAAACGGGTCGCAGCAATGGAGAGCTACATCGGCCTGGTCGAAGTCGGCGTGGGGCTGATCCCCGGCGCGGGCGGCCTGACCTACATCGCGCGCCGTGCCGCCGAGAACGCCTCGGCCTCGACGGGCACCGACCTGCTGCCGTTCCTCACCGAAGGCTTCACCGCGGCCGCGATGGCGAAGGTGGGCACCGGCGCGCTCGACTCGAAGAAGCTGGGCTACCTGCTCGACAGCGACGTGATCGTGCCGAACAAGGACGAGCTGCTGTATGTGGCGCTGCAGCAGGCCAAGGCCATGGCCGACGCCGGCTACCGTGCACCGCTGCGCCGCAGCTTCCGCGTGGCGGGCCGCAGCGGCGCCGCGACGATCAAGGGCCAGCTCGTGAACATGCGCGACGGCGGCTTCATCAGCGCGCACGACTTCCACATTGCAAGCCTGATCGCGAACGTGGTGACCGGCGGCGACGTGGACGCCGGCTCGCTCGTGACCGAGGAGTACCTGATGGCGCTGGAACGCAAGGCGTTCTGCTCGCTCATCGTGCATCCGAAGACGCAGGAGCGGATCATGGGAATGCTGAGCACGGGGAAGCCGGTGCGTAACTGACGCGAGCGATGCCCTCTTACTCCTTCCCCCTCTGGGGGAAGGCCGGGATGGGGGCAGGCAGCCTATGCAAAACCAATCCACTCCCAACGCGCAACAGAACGCCCGCACATTGCGGCGCGAGATGACCGACTCCGAGCGCAAGCTCTGGAGCGGGTTGCGCGGCGAGCAACTGGGAGTGAAGTTCCGCAGGCAGCATCCGCTTGGCAACTACATCGCCGACTTCGCATGCCTCGGCCCTAAGCTGATCGTCGAACTCGACGGATCGCAACACCAGGCGCAGGCCGGCTACGACGCCCGACGCGACGCTTTCCTGCGCGAGCAGGGATTCGACGTGCTGCGTTTCGGATCGAACGATCCGTTTGTCAATCTTGAAGGGGTGTTGCAGGCCATCGTCAATCGACTGGATGAATTGACGGCCGCTTGCCCCCATCCCAACCTTCCCCCAGAGGGGGAAGGAGCCCAATCCAGGAGCCATCCATGAAACAAGTCCAAGACGCCTACATCGTCTCCGCCACCCGCACCCCCATCGGCAAGTCGCACCGCGGCTACTTCCGCAACTACCGCCCCGACGACCTGCTCGCGACCACGCTGCGTGCCGCGCTCGCCGCCGTGCCCAGCCTCGATCCCAAGGCCATCGAAGACATCATCTGCGGCTGCGCGATTCCCGAATCGCAGCAGGGCCTGAACGTCGCGCGCATCGGCGCCGTGTTGGCGGGCCTGCCGACCAGCGTCGGCGGCATCACCGTGAACCGCTTCTGCGCCTCGGGCCTGTCGGCCGTGCAGATGGCGGCCGACCGCATCCGCGTCGGCGAGGCCGATGTGATGATCGCGGCCGGTGTCGAAAGCATGAGCATGGTGCCGATGATGGGCAATTCGCCCTCGCTGTCGCCCTCGATCTTCGAGCGCGAAGGCGATGTCGGCATTGCCTACGGCATGGGCCTCACGGCCGAGAAGGTCGCGCAGCAGTGGAAGGTGAGCCGCGAGGCGCAGGACGAGTTCGCACTCGCCTCGCACCAGAAGGCGCTGGCCGCGCAGAAGGCCGGCAAGTTCGCCGACGAGATCACGCCGATCGAAGTGACCGACCGCACGCCAAACCTCGCCACCGGCGAGTCGATCGTGAAGACGCGCATGGCGAACCTCGACGAAGGCGCGCGCCCCGACACCAGCCTCGAAGGCCTGGCCAAGCTGCGCACCGTGTTCGCCGCGCGCGGCACCGTCACGGCCGGCAACAGCTCGCAGACCTCGGACGGCGCCGGCGCGCTGATCCTCGCGAGCGAGAAGGCGGTGAAGCAGTACGGCCTCACGCCGCTCGCGCGCTTCGTGAGCTTCGCGAGCAAAGGTGTGCCGCCGCACATCATGGGCATCGGCCCGATCGAGGCGATTCCGGCCGCGCTGCGCTACGCCGGCCTGAAGCACCAGGACATCGACTGGTTCGAGCTCAACGAAGCCTTCGCCGCGCAGTCGCTGGCCGTCATCAACACGCTGGGGCTCGATCCGTCGAAGGTCAACCCGATGGGCGGCGCAATTGCGCTGGGCCATCCGCTCGGTGCCACCGGCGCCATCCGTTCGGCGACCGTGGTGCATGCGCTGCGCCGCGAGAACCTGAAGTACGGCATGGTCACGATGTGCGTGGGCATGGGCCAGGGCGCCGCGGGAATCTTCGAGCGCGTCTGATCGGCAACGCGCAAGACACCGGGACGAGCGTCGAGGCAACGAAGGAGACAACCTCATGCAGATGCAGCAGCTTGCAACCGATGGTGGTCGTACGCAATTGGCCGTGCGAACGTACGAGCCGGTCGGCGCACCGCGTGCCAGCATCGTGATCGGTGGCGCGATGGGCGTGCGCCAGTCCTTCTACGAGCCCTTCGCGCGATGGCTCGCGCAGCAGGGCCTGCGCGTCTGGACCTTCGACTACCGGGGCTCCGGCGACTCGCGCGGCAATGCGCCGCTGCGCGGCTTCAAGGCCGACCTGCTCGACTGGGCTTGCGACTACGAAGCGGTGATCGACGCAGCCAAGGCGGCGTTGCCCGGCCAGCCGCTCTACCTGCTGGGCCACAGCCTGGGCGCGCAGCTGCCGGGCTTCCTGCAGCGTCCCGGGCAGGTCGACGGCCTCGTCAGCATCGCCGCGGGCAGCGGCTACTGGCGCGAGAACGCGCCGAAGCTCAAGCGCAGCATCCTCTACTTCTGGTTCGTGCTCGTGCCGCTGGTCACGCGGCTGTGCGGCTACTTTCCGGGCCGCCGGCTGAAGAAGGTCGGCGACCTGCCGCGCGGCGTGATCCTGCAATGGCGGCGCTGGTGCCTGAATCCGCGCTACAGCGTCGGCGCGGAAGGCGAGGCGGCACTGCGCAGCTACGGCCGCGTGCGCTTCCCGGTGCTCGCGCTGTCGATGACCGACGACGAACTCATGACGCTCGCCGGCACCGAAAGCCTCGTGAGCTTCTATGCCGGCGCACCGAGCGCGGTGGAGCGCATTGCGCCGGCCGACGTGCAGGCCCGGCGCATCGGCCACTTCGGCTTCTTCCGCGAGCAGTTCAGCCAGAGCCTCTGGCCGAGCACGCTCGACAAGCTGCATCGGCTGGCGTCGCTTACTGCGCTGCAGCACGCCAACGTCCCGCACACGACTGCGTGACGCCATCGACCGGAGGCACACTGCCGATCATGACGACGAGCACGCACCCCTTCGACAAGGCCCTGGCGATCCACCACAGCGACATCCGCGTGGGGCACTTCACGGGCATGACCAGCCCCGACTACTGGAACATGGTCGGCCCTTTCGGCGGCACCACCGCGGCGCTGGCGCTGCAAGCGGTGCTGAAGCATCCCGACCTGCTCGGCGTGCCGATCGCGCTCACGGTGAACTACGCGGCGGCGCTCGAAGCCGGCGCGTTCGACATCCAGGCCACCGCCGTGCGCACCAACCGCTCGACGCAGCACTGGACGGTGCAGATCACGCAGGCCGGCCCCGGCGCAGCGCCGAACATGACGACCACCGCCACCGTGGTGACCGCCGTGCGCCGCGAGACCTGGAACGGCAACGACCTGCCGATGCCCGAGGTGCCGCGGCCCGAGATGGTCGAGCGCATGAGCATTGGCCCGTCGGGCGTGGCGTGGATCGGCCAGTACGAGATGCGGCCGATCAGCGGCAGCATTCCTTCGAAATGGGACGGCAGCGGCCATCACAGCGAGAGCCGGCTCTGGGTGCGCGATGCGCAGCAACGCGCGCTCGACTTCGCCTCGCTCGCGGCCATGAGCGACCTGTTCTTCCCGCGCGTGTGGCTGCGCCGCGCCACGCGGGTGCCGGTGGGCACGGTGTCGATCACCACGTATTTCCATGCCGATGCGGCGCAGCTGGCCGAGGTCGGCACGGGTTACCTGCTCGGCAGCGCGACGGGGCAGCAGTTCAGCAGCGGCTTCTTCGACCAGGCTGCGCAGCTCTGGAGCGAAGGCGGCACGTTGCTCGCCACTTCCAACCAGATCGTCTACTACAAGGAATGACCGTCATGGCGCTCACCAAGGCTGCACTCATCGTGGGCGCGGGCGACGCCACCGGCGGCGCCATTGCCCGCCGCTTCGCGCGCGAAGGCTTCGCCACCTGCGTCACGCGGCGCAGCCTCGACAAGCTGCAGCCGCTGGTGGCGCAGATCGAGGCCGACGGCGGCTGCGCACATGCCTTCGCCTGCGATGCGCGCAAGGAAGAGGAGGTGGTTGCACTCGTCGAGCAGATCGAGTCGACGGTCGGGCCGATCGAGGTGATGGTGTTCAACATCGGGGCCAACGTGCCCGAGAGCATCCTGAGCGAGACCGCGCGCAAGTACTTCAAGGTGTGGGAGATGGCCTGCTTCTCGGGCTTTCTCAACGGGCGCGAGGTGGCGAAGCGGATGGTGGCGCGCGACATGCCGGAAGGCGGGCATCGCGGCACGATCATCTTCACGGGCGCGACGGCTTCGCTGCGTGGCGCGGCGAACTTCGGCGCCTTCTCGGGCGCCAAGATGGCATTGCGCGCGCTGGCCCAGTCGATGGCGCGGGAGCTGGGGCCGCAGGGCATTCACGTGGCGCACGTGGTGGTCGACGGCGCCATCGACACCGAGTTCATCCGCAGCAACTTCCCCGAGCGCTATGCACTGAAGGACAGTGACGGCATCCTGAACCCGGACCACATCGCCGACAGCTACTGGATGCTGCATTCGCAACCGCGCGATGCATGGACGCACGAGCTCGATCTGCGGCCCTGGTCCGAGAAATTCTGAGATGACGGGCGCAGGGGAGTACCCGGTGGCCTGTGCACGCGCCCCCGAACACAAGCGTCCGACAAGGAGACACCCATGACCAAATCCGTCGACTTCTACTTCGACTTCGGCAGCCCCGCCGCCTACCTCGCCGCAACGCAGCTGCCGCACGTATGTGCTGACGCAGGCGCCGAGCTGGTGTGGAAGCCTATGCTCCTGGGCGGCGTGTTCCAGGCCACGGGGAACCATTCGCCCGCCGAGATCAAGCCCAAGGGCCCGTACATGACCGTCGACCTGCAGCGCTTTGCGAAGCGCTACGGCGTGCCCTTCGTGCACAACCCGCATTTCCCCATCAACACGCTGCTGCTGATGCGCGGCGCCACCGGCATCCAGATGAAGGAGCCGGCGCGCTTCGGTGCGTATGTCGACGCGGTCTTCCACGCGATGTGGGTCGAGCCGAAGAATCTCAACGACCCGGCAATCGTCGGCGCCGTCTTGCAGAATGCGGGCTTCGACGCCGCGGGCCTGCTCGCGCTGGCCGGCGCGCAGGAAACCAAGGACCGCCTCAAGGCCGTCACCCAGGAAGCCGTGGAGCGCGGCGTGTTCGGCGCTCCCACCATGTTCGTCGGCAGCGAGATGTTCTGGGGGCAAGACCGCCTCGATTTCGTCCGCGAAGCCCTTTGCGCCTGATCGCGGCGCCAATCCCTTTATTCAAGGACCATTCCCATGAGCGACATCCTCGTCCACACCGAAGCCGGTGTGATGACCCTCACTTTCAACCGCGTCGACAAGAAGAACTCGATCACCAGCGGCATGTACGCCGAACTGGCCGATGCGCTGGCCGCCGCCGAGAGCGATGCGGCCGTGCGCTGCGTGCTGATCCAGGGCGATCCGACCATCTTCAGCGCGGGCAACGACATCGGCGACTTCCTCAACGGCCCGCCGTCGACGCAGGAATCGCCGGTGTTCCGCTTCCTGCGAGGCATCGCAACCTTCCCCAAGCCCATCGTCGCGGCCGTGTGCGGCCCGGCCGTGGGCATCGGCACCACGATGCTGTTCCATTGCGACCTCGTCTACGCGGGCGACAACGCCGCCTTCTCGATGCCCTTCGTGAACCTCGGCCTGTGCCCCGAAGCGGCGTCGAGCCTGCTGGTGCCGCAGATGCTGGGCTACCACCGCGCGGCCGAGGCGTTGCTGCTGGGCGAGCCCTTCATGGCCGAGGCCGCGCTGGAGGTGGGCCTGGTCAACCGCGTGGTGCCGCCGACCGAGGCCAACGCCATCGCGCAGACGCAGGCCCGCAAGCTCGCCGCCAAGCCGCTGAGCGCGCTGGTGGAAACCAAGCGCCTGCTGAAGAAGGCGCAGATGCCTGCCGTGCTGGAGCGCATGGGCGAGGAGGGTGCGAGCTTCGGTCGCATGCTGCGCGAACCGGCGGCGCGCGAGGCCTTCGGCGCGTTCATGGAGAAGCGCAAGCCGGACTTCTCCAAGGTCTGACGCGCTTCCCGGGCCGGGGCCTGCATACGTACACTGCGCGGCGTGCAAGAGAAAAGAACCCTCGCAACGCCCGGCCCGCAGGCAAACGACGCTACTGAAAAAGTAGCATTCCGCTTCTCGCGCCGGCGTACTTTCGGTTTGCTGGCAGGTGCCCTGGCAGCCCCTTCACTGGCCTTGGCGCGGGTGCGACCGCTGCGCATCGGCGTCATCGGTTCGTGGTCCGGCCCTTATGCGGGCGGTGGCCGGCAGTTCGATGCCGGCATGGCCGTCTGGCTGGCGGCGCACAACCAGAACATTGCGGGCCGGCCGGTCGAACTGCTGCGGCGCGACGTGCCCGGCAGCGCGCCCGACCAGGCGCGCCGCCATGCGCTGGACCTCGTGGAAAGCGAGCGTGTCGACCTGCTGGCGGGCCTGGATTTCAGCTCCAACGCCTATGTCGTGGGCAGCGTCGCCACGCAGGCGAAGCTGCCGCTGGTGGTGATGAACGCAGCCTCCTCGGGCATCACGGCGCGCTGCCCGTTCGCGGTGCGGGTGTCCTTCACCATCGGGCAGGTCACGCTGCCGCTGGCGCGCTGGGCGCTCCAGCAAGGCTTGCGCGACGTCTGCACCGTGGTGGCCGACTACGCCTCGGGCGTCGATGCCGAAAGCGCCTTCGTATCGGGCATCACCGCGGGTGGAGGCCGGGTCGGCGCGATGCTGCGGGTGCCGCTGGCCACGCTCGACTACTCGGCCTACATGCTGCGGCTGCGCGAACTCAAGCCACAGGCGGTGTTCTTCTTCCTGCCGTCGGGGCAGATGCCGGCCACCTTCCTGAAGTTCTGGCGCGACCGCGGCATGGCCGACGCCGGCATTCGCCTGCTCGCGACGGGCGACGCCACCGACGACCACTACCTCGAGGGCATCGGCGAGCTGGCCGATGGGCTCGTCACGAGTCACCACTATTCATTCGCGCACGAGTCGCCGGCCAACCGCCGGTTCACGTCGGCGTTCCAGGCGGAGTACGGCGATCACCTGCGTCCGGGGTATTTCGCGGTCGCGGCCCACGATGCGCTCGCGGCCATCGACGCGGCGATGGCCTCGCCCGTGGCGCACGGTGGCGCGGTTGGCGAGCGGCTGGTGGACGCGTTCCGGGGCGTGCGGCTCGACAGCCCGCGCGGCCCGATAGAGATCGACGCGCACACGCGGGACATCGTGCAGACGGTGTACATCCGCCGCGTCGAGCGCCGCGAGGGGCGCTGGGTCAACCGCGAGTTCGAGCACTTCGAGCGCGTACGCGACCCGGGCGTCTGAACTCGTTCAGGGCTGCTGCTCGATCACTCGCGGACGGCCGTTGTCGTCGATGGCCACGTAGGTGAAGGTAGCCTGCGTGACCTTGATGTACTCGCCCTGGGCGCGGAAGCGCTCGGCGAAGACTTCGACGGTCACCGTGACCGAGGTGCGCCCGATGCGCACCAGCTTCGAATAGAACGAAAGAATGTCGCCCAGCCGCACCGGCTGCTTGAAGATGAATTCGTTGACCGCCACCGTCGCCTGCCGGCCCTTGGCGTAGCGCGCCGGAATCACCGAGCCGGCCAGGTCGCACTGCGCCATGACCCAGCCGCCGAAGATGTCGCCGTTGGCGTTGCAGTCCGCCGGCATCGGAATGACCTTGAGCACCAGCTCCATGTCGGTGGGCAGGCTTTTGAGGGTGGCCGCGGCGGCGGCACTGGAAGTATCTGACATGGGCACAATCTGGAACAAACAAGCAACCACGATTGTCCTCCATGCGCCGAAGCGGCGAAGCCCTTCCTTCCCCCCACACAGCCGGCGGCCACCCGCCGGCGCGCAGTGACCGTTCCGACTGGGCGACGCTGCGCCGCCTGTTTCCCTACCTCTGGCAGTACAAGTGGCGGGTGGCCGCGGCGCTGGCCTTCATGGTGGGCGCCAAGGTGGCCAACGTGGGCGTGCCGGTGCTGCTGAAGAACCTGGTCGACACGATGACGCCCAAGCCCGACATGGCACAGGCGCTGCTCATCGTGCCCATCGGGCTGCTGCTGGCCTACGGGCTGCTGCGCTTCTCGACCTCGCTCTTCGGCGAGCTGCGCGAGCTGATCTTCGCCAAGGCCACCGAGGGCACGGCCCGGCAGATCGCGCTGGAGGTGTTCCGCCACCTGCACGCGCTGAGCCTGCGCTTCCACCTGGAGCGCCAGACCGGCGGCATGACGCGCGACATCGAGCGCGGCACGCGCGGCGTGCACTCGCTGATCTCGATGTCGCTCTACAGCATCGTGCCGACCATCATCGAACTGGTGCTGGTGCTCACCATCCTGGGCGTGAAGTTCGACTCGCTGTTCGTCTGGATCACGGCGGCCGCGCTGGTGCTGTACATCACGTTCACCGTCACGGTGACCGAGTGGCGCACGCAGTTCCGCAAGACCATGAACGAGCTCGACTCGGTGGCGCAGAGTCGCGCGGTCGATTCGCTGCTGAACTACGAGACCGTCAAGTACTTCAACAACGAGGATTTCGAGGCCGGCCGCTACGACGCCAGCCTCGACCGCTACCGCAAGGCCGCCATCAAGAGCCAGCGCACGCTGAGCATGCTCAACACCGGCCAGCAGGCGCTGATCGCCATCAGCCTGGTGCTGATGCTGTGGCGCGCCACCTCGGGCGTGGTCGACGGGCGTATGACGCTGGGCGACCTGGTGATGGTCAACGCCTTCATGATCCAGCTCTACATTCCGCTGAATTTCCTCGGCGTGATCTACCGCGAGATCAAGCAGAGCCTGACCGACCTCGACAAGATGTTCGTGCTGATGGAAAAAGAGCGCGAGGTGCGCGATGCGCCCGGCTCGCAGCCGCTGGCCGGCGCCGACGCCACGGTGCGCTTCGAGGACGTGAGCTTCGCCTACGAGCCCGCGCGGCCCATCCTCAAGCACGTGAGCTTCGAGATTCCAGCGGGCAAGACGGTGGCCGTGGTCGGCCCCTCGGGCTCGGGCAAGTCGACGCTCGCGCGGCTGCTCTACCGCTTCTACGACGTGCAGCAGGGCCGCATCACCATCGGCGGCGAGGACATCCGCGCAGTCACGCAGTCGAGCGTGCGCCGCGCGATCGGCATCGTGCCGCAGGACACGGTGCTCTTCAACGACACGGTCGAATACAACATTGCCTACGGCCGCCCCGGCGCCACGCGCGAAGAGGTGGAGGCCGCGGCCCGCGCCGCGCGCATCCACGACTTCATCGTGGCCACGCCCAAGGGCTACGAAACGACGGTGGGCGAGCGCGGCCTCAAGCTCTCGGGCGGCGAGAAGCAGCGCGTGGCCATCGCGCGCACGCTGCTGAAGAACCCGCCGATCGTGATCTTCGACGAGGCCACCTCGGCGCTCGACTCGGCCAACGAGCGCGCCATCCAGTCTGAGCTCAAGAGCGCCGCGCAGGACAAGACCACGCTGGTCATCGCGCACCGGCTGTCGACGGTGGTCGACGCGCACGAGATCCTGGTGCTGGAGTCGGGCGTGATCGTCGAGCGCGGCACGCACGCCGAGCTGCTCGCGAAGCAGGGCCGCTACGCCCAGATGTGGGCCTTGCAGAAGAGCGAAGCGGCACCGCTGATGTAGCGCGATCATCCATTTCATTTTTTCGTTCAGGAGTTCCCACGTGTCGACCAAGATTCCCCTGCTGGTGCTCAACAGCCTGTCGAGCGCCCACCAGGCCCAGATTGCCGAGGTCTACGACATGACCTATGCCTTCGGCGACGCGCAGCGCGCGGCTGCCATTGCCGAGCACGGCAAGAAGTTCCGCGCGGTGCTGACCATCGGCGTCATCGGTATCACGCCCGAGGAAATCGCGGCCATGCCGGCCGTGGAGCTGATCTGCTGCATGGGCGCGGGCTACGAGGGCGTGCCGCTCGAAGCCACGCGTGCACGCGGCATCGCCACGGCCAACGGCGCGGGCACCAACGACGACTGTGTGGCCGATCACGCCTTCGGCCTGCTGATCGGCATCGTGCGCGAGTTCCGCAAGCTCGACCGGCTGTGCCGCGAAGGCGTGTGGCGCGAGGCCATTCCGCAGCCGCCGAACGTGTCGGGCAAGAAGCTGGGCATCCTGGGGATGGGCACCATCGGGCAGAAGATCGCGAAGCGGGCGGCGGCGTTCGACATGGAGGTGGGCTATCACAACCGCAAGCCGAAGGAAGGCGCGACGCACCGCTACTTCGACGACCTGACGTCGCTTGCCACATGGGCCGACTTCCTCGTGCTGGTCGCGCCGGGCGGCCCGGCCACGAAGCACCTGGTCAATGCCGAAGTGCTCGACGCGCTCGGGCCGCAGGGCTACCTGGTGAGCATCGGGCGTGGCAGCGTGGTCGACACCGAGGCGCTGGCGGCGGCGCTGCGCGAGAACCGCATCGCCGGTGCCGGCCTCGACGTGTACGAGAGCGAACCGAAGCGGCCCGAGCCGCTGATCGGCCTCGATAACGTGCTGCTGACACCGCACATGGCCGGCTGGTCGCCCGAGGCGACGCAGAAGTCGGTGGACCACTTCCTCGCGAATGCCGAAGGGCACTTCGCGGGGCGTGGCGTCCTCACCCCCATCTGATGCCTTGCTCCTCCCCCTTCTGGGGGAGGGTTGGGATGGGGGCAGGCAGGGCGCCAAGCAGGGACGCCGCTTGCCCCCACCCCTGCC
>NZ_JBGLYN010000077.1:0-31527 GCF_047304045.1 Variovorax sp. Varisp85 | reverse complement strand
GGCCGCCGGCCGGATCTCCAACACCAGCACCGATGCGATCAACGGCTCGCAGCTGTTCGCCACCAACCAGTCGATCGAGAATCTCAGCACCACGGTCACGGCCAACAAGATCAGGTACTACAGCGTCAACTCCACCGGCGGCGGCAACGAAGACAACCTCGGTGCGACGGGTGCCGATGCCATCGCGTCGGGCAAGGATGCGAGCGCAACGGTTGCCGGTGCGGTGGCCATCGGTTCGGGTGCCGTCTCCGACCGGGCGGTCGCGCCTTCCACCGGCAGCATTCCGGCCGGCAGTTCGCTGATCTCCTACAACACCACCGACCGCACCCTGCTGGGCGCACTGTCGGTCGGCAGTGCGACCACCTACCGCCAGATCACCAACGTGGCCGACGGCACGCAAGCGCAGGACGCGGTCACGGTGCGGCAGCTGTCTGGCGCGTTGACGTCCTTCGCGGTGACGCCGACGCTGTACTTCCATGCCAACTCCGCCGCGGCGGACTCGCTGGCCATTGGCGCGGAGTCGGTGGCCGTGGGCCCGCAGACCGTGGTCAACGGCAACAACGGCGTGGGCATCGGCAACGGCGCGGTGGTGCAGCAAAGCGCGCCGGGCGGCATTGCGATCGGCCAGGGCGCGACCTCGCACATGGCCGACTCCATCGCGCTGGGCACGCAGTCGTCGGCCGCCGCCGTGCAAGGCGTGGCGCTGGGCGCGGGCACCAGCGTGACGCAGGCCGGCGGCGTGGCGCTGGGCGCGGGCTCGGTGGCCTCCACCGCCGCGGGCGTGGCCGGCTACATCCCGCCCACCGCCACTGCCGCGCAGCGCATTGCCATCGGCGCGACCACCAGCACGCTGGCGGCGGTATCGGTGGGCAATGCAGCCAGCGGCCAGTTCCGGCAGATCACCGGCGTGGCCGCGGGCACGGCCGACAGCGATGCGGTCAACGTTTCGCAGCTGCGGGGTGTACAGGGCACGGTCGCTGCGATCGACCAGTCGGCGGTCAAGTACGACAGCAATGCGGACGGCACGATCAACCACAACAGCGTGACGATGGGCGGCAGCAACGCCACCGGCCCGGTCACGGTGCACAACGTGGCGCCGGGCGTGGCGGGCACCGACGCCGTCAACGTGAACCAGTTGAACGCGGTCAGCGGCGGCCTGAACAACCGCATCGATGCGACCAACAGCCGCATCGACAACGTCGAGAAGAACGCGTATGCCGGCGTTGCCGCGGCCATGGCCCTGCAGATGCCTGCGAGCTACGTTCCGGGCAAGACGGTCATGCGCATCGGCGCGGGCTCCTTCAAGGGCCAGGGCGCGGTGGGCATCAGTTTCCGGCGCACCTCCGAGAACAACGCCTGGAGCATCACCGGCGGCGTGGCCACCAGCCGTGCCGGGGTGGGCGCCACCGTTGGCGCGGAATGGGTCTTCAACTGATCGCCATACGGATGAACTGGACGAACTCCATCATGAACAAGCCTCTTCAAGCCAAGACTTTCTTCACGGTCCGTACCGCACCGCTCGCCGCGCTCTGCCTCGCGGCACTCGTGGCCGGCGGCTGCGCCAACCCGAGCTACACCATCACGCCGGAGATGCAGGCCAGGGCCGCTTCGGAGAACCCGGCACCGCCGAAGGACGAGGACTTCCCCGCGCTCGACTCGGCCAAATGGCAGCAAGGCGCCTTTCCGAGCCTCGAGGCCCTGCGCGCCATGCGTGCCGGCATGGGCAAGGACCAGGTGCGCGAGCTGCTGGGCTTTCCGCACTTTCGCGAAGGCCTGGGCGGCGTGCGCGAGTGGAACTACATCTTCCACTTTCGCACCAGCGCCGGTCCGGAATACATCACCTGCCAGTACATGGTCCGCTTCAATGCAGACGTGCTGACCAACGGCATGTACTGGAAGGGACCGGGCTGCGCGGACCTGCTCAAGCCGATGGCCGCGACGAAGCCCGCCGCTACCGTCCAGCCGGTGGTTCTGCCTGCAAAGACGACGCTCGGCGCCGACGGCCTGTTCCGCTTCGACGGCCGCTCGCTGGCCGACCTGCTGCCCGAAGGCCGACGCAAACTGGACGCACTGGCAAGCGACCTCGGGAGCAGCGCCAGACCAGTAGACTCGATCAGGGTGACCGGGCATACCGACCGGCTCGGCAGCAACAGCTACAACCAGGCGCTCTCGCTGGCGCGCGCCAACACCGTGCGCGACTACCTGGTGCAGGCCGGCGTGCCGGCGCAGGCTGTGCAGGTGCAGGGCAAGGGCGAATCGGAGCCGAAGGTGCAGTGCGCACAGACGAGGCGCGCGGACCTGATCGACTGCCTCGCCCCGAACCGCCGCGTGGAGATCGAGGTGTCTGCGCAGCGGTGAACTCCGCAGCGGGCCATGCCGAACGCACGGCCCGCCGGCGGTTTCGACCGTAAGATGGCGCCGCGCCGCCGCAGAGCGGTGTCTGGAGACACGATGCCCCGTTTCACCCTCCGTGCCTTCGCTCGAGCCGCCCTCACCGCGGCCGGGCTCTCGCTGACGGCTTGCGGCACCGTGCCACCGACCGCCGAGCAGCCAGCAACTTCCTGTGCGTCTCTGGCACGCCATGTCATCGAACCGGGAGCCATCGGCTTGCCCAGCGGAAGGGCCTCGGTCACCTCCGCCGTGCTGACGCCCGCCGCGGCAGGAACGGCCAACGCCGGTGCATTTGTGCCGGCCCTTCCCCGGTTCTGCAAGGTCACGGGCACGATCGCATCGCGTGACCCTGCCGCGCAAGTCATCAACTTCCAGCTGAACCTTCCGACCGAATGGAACGGGAAGGCCCTGCAGTACGGTGGCGGCGGCTTCAACGGCGTGTTGATCACCGGCCTCGCGCCCTTGCGCGACGCCGCGCCGGGCGACCCGCTGCCCATCGCGCGGGGCTATGCGACCTTTGGCCAGGACTCGGGCCACCAGGCGAGCGCATTCCCTCCCGGCGAGCCAGGCGCCTTCGCGCTGAACGACGAGATGCTCGAGAACTTCGCGTTCGCTTCGTACAAGAAGGTGAAGGACGCGGCCGTGGACCTCATGCGCGCCTACTACGCACGACCGCCGCAGCGCACGTACTACTTCGGCGGCTCGGAAGGCGGGCGCGAGGGAATGATGATGGCGCAGCGCTTCCCGGCCGACTACGACGGCATCGTCAGCGTGGTGCCCGTCATCAACTGGACCGGCCTGTTCCATGCATTCGTACGCAACCAGGTGCCACAGCACGACGACTGGCTCCAGGCCGGCAAGATCCCGCTGATCGCGAAAGCCACCTCCGATGCCTGCGACGCGCTCGACGGGCTGGCCGACGGCGTCGTCAACAACTACATGGCTTGCCAGGCCCGCGTCGACCTGCAGCCGCTGCGCTGCCCCGGTGGCGGCGATGCAGGCTTGCAATGCCTGTCGGACGCGCAGCTGCGACTGGTGCGCGGCATCCACTCGCCGTATGTTTTTCCCTTTCCCATCGCCAACGGGCTCACCACCTATCCGCAGTGGCTGTACGGCCATGAGGACAGCCTCGACGGTCCCTCCGCCCTGAACATGGTGCGCTGGGTCTCCGGCACGGCGGCGCCCGTTGCCCCTCCGGATGCGGCGCGCCATTCGACGCAGTGGATCTACGGCAGCAACTGGATCCGCTACGCCGTCGCCCGCGACAAGGACTACGACGTGCGCCGCTATCGTCCCCAGGAGTTCCGGGCGCAGGTCCAGAAGACCTCCGCGATGATCGACGCCACCGACCCGGACCTTTCGGCGTTCTTCGCTCGCGGCGGCAAGCTGATCGTGCGCGAGAACGCCGCCGACCGCGCACAGAGCCCCCTCATGGGAATCCAGTACCACGGTGCGCTCGTGGCGCGCATGGGAGCACCGGCCGTGGAAAGATCCGTGCGGCTGTATGTTTCACCGGGCTCGACACACAGTGGCAATTCCCGGGCAGTCGGAGGCGGAGCGCCGGTGCCGACGATGGTGGACCTCCTGGATCCGCTGGACCGATGGGTGAGCACGGGCGCTGCGCCCGCAGACGCTCTGGTGCAAACGGTCAACGCGCCGCTGCCGCCGTTTGTCGTCCAGGCGTCCCGACCGATGTGCCGCTACCCCGCGTACCCGCACTACACAGGCGGCGACCGCATGCAGGCGTCCAGCTACCAGTGCCGCGCTGCGACACCTTGAGCAGGCTCCATCAAAGGAACCCGATGGAGAGCCACGGCACCGCGGCGACCAGGACGGTGCCGACCAGCAGCGCGAGCATGTAGCCGACGATGGGCCGGATGCCCTTGTCCGGATGCACCCGCCCGATCGCGCACGCCGCGTAGTAGCCCACGCCCAGCGGCGGCGCGAACAGCCCCAGCCCCATCGACAGCACGACGACCATGGCGTAATGCACCTCGTGGATGCCGAGCTGGCGGGCGATCGGGAACAGCAGCGGGCCGAACAGCACGATGGCCGGGATGCCCTCGAGCACCGAGCCGAGCACCACGAAGGTGACCAGCGAAACGGCCAGGAACATCGGCGCGCCGCCCGGCAGCCCGGTCATGGCCTGCGCCAGCGAACTGGAGAAGCCCGACTGCGTCAGCCCCCAGGCCATTCCCGTCGCGGTGCCGATGATCAGCAGGATCGCGCCCGACAGCGACGCCGTCGCCACCAGCATCGGCCCGACGCGCTTCCAGTCGAACTGGCGGTACACCAGCAGGCCCGACAGCACGGCATAGACGATGCCGATGGTCGAGACCTCGGTGGCCGTGGCCACGCCTTCGACGACAGCCGCGCGGATGATGAAAGGCAACGCCAGCGCCGGCACTGCAATCGCCGCCAGCTTGGCCACCTGCCGCCGCGAGGGGCGCTCGACATGGCTGAGATCCTCGCCCCGCGCCCGCAGCCAGACGACGACGCACAGCGTGAGACCCAGCACCACGGCCGGCAGGAGGCCGCCGGTGAACAGCGCCGCAATCGAGACGCCCGTGACCGATCCGATGGTGATCAGCACCAGGCTCGGCGGCACGGTCTCGGTCTGCGCGCCGGTTGCCGAGAGCAGCGCCACCAAGTCGCCCTCGCTGGCGCCGCGCTTCTTCATTTCCGGAAAGAGCGCGGGCGCCACCGCGGCCATGTCGGCGGCCTTCGACCCCGAGATGCCGGAGACGAGGTACATCGCCCCGACCAGCACGAACTGCAGGCCGCCGCGCACGTGGCCCAGCAGGCCCGCGAGGAAGGCGATCATGGCCTTGGCCATGCCGGTCATTTCGATGAGCAGCCCCAGGAACACGAACAGGGGCACGGCCAGCAGGATCAGGTGCGACATGCCCTCGTCCATGCGGCCGATGATCACCGGCAGCGCGGTGTCCGTTCCCAGCGCCAGGTAGCCGATGGTCCCCAGGCCGAACGCAAAGGCGATGGGAATGCCGCTGAACACGCCCGCCCCGACCACACCTACGAAGAAGATCAGCAGGTTGTAGCGCCCCAGGTCTTCGAAGACGCCGCGGCCCAGCGCGAAGGCGCCGATCACGACGGCCACTGCGGCGAAGGCCTTGGTGCCCGTGCGCCAGTCGGCATCCTTGAACAGCCGCAGCACCGAGAACAGCATCATCAAGGCGATGCCGCAAGGCAGCGCCGCAGCGCGCCATGCGTTCGAGATCTCGAGGGCCGGCGTGGTGATGAAGCGCTCCTCCGAGGCGTATTCCCACGCTGGCCAGGCCACCATCGCGAGGAAGGCCAGCGACGCGCACACGCTGATGGCCTCCAGCAACTGCTGGCGCGCGGGCGCCTGGCGCGAGACCAGCGCCGTCATGCGCATGTGCTCGCCGCGCCGCAGGGCGACCACGGCACCGAGCATCGCCAGCCAGATGAAGAGCATCGAGGCGAGTTCGTCGGACCAGACCAGCGGCCTGTGGAACGCGAAGCGCGCCACGACGCCGGCCAGCAGCACGGCGATGTCCGCCAGCACGAGCGCACCAGCGGCCGCTTCGACGATGAACCCGAGAACGCGGTCGATGCGCGCCGCCCGCGAAGCGGGGCCCACCGCCGGAGACGCCTGCACGCTGTGGCCGGCGGGGCTCATCGCGCTCATGCCAGCTTGCCGACGGAGCGTTCCAGGAGGGCCCATGCCTCGTCGCCGTACTTGCTCTTCCATTCGCCATAGAAGCCGGCCTTGCGAAGCTGGTCGCG
Source organism: Variovorax sp. Varisp85 (assembly GCF_047304045.1). NCBI lineage: Bacteria > Pseudomonadati > Pseudomonadota > Betaproteobacteria > Burkholderiales > Comamonadaceae > Variovorax > Variovorax sp. Varisp85. The sequence continues at coordinate 25,368 of NZ_JBGLYN010000077.1, read as the reverse complement.
GAAGGCGGCGGCGTCCGGCTGGTTGAAGGCCAGGCCCTTGCCGGCCAGTTCCGTCTGCAGCCCGGCGTTGAGCTGCGCCACGTCGTCGCGCTCCTTCAGGCCGGCCGCGTCGATGTGCTTGGCAACGATGGCGCGCAGATCGGCCGGCAGCTTCTCCCAGGCGCGGCGGTTGGCCAGGAACCAGAAGCCGTCCCACATGTGGTTGGACAGCGAGCAGTACTTCTGCACCTCGAAGAGCTTGGCCGTCGAGATGATGGCCAGCGGGTTCTCCTGGCCGTCGACGATCTTCGTCTGCAGCGCGGAATAGACCTCGGCGAAGTTGATCGACGCCGGCGCGGCATCGAGGGCCTTGAACATCGAAGTCCACAGCGGCGACACCGGCACGCGGATCTTGAAGCCCTTCAGGTCGGCGGGCGTCGCGATGGGCCTGGACGATGAAGTGATCTGGCGAAAGCCGTTGTCCCAGATCTTTTCCATCGGCACGATGCCGGCCTTGGCGATCTGCGCGCGGATGTAGGCACCCAGTTCGCCATCCATCGCCTTCCACACGCTCGGGTAGTCCTTGAACGCAAAGCCGACGCCGCTGATCGATGCCGCCGGCACCAGCGTCGAGAGGATCAGGCCCGAGAGGGTGAAGAACTCGACGCCGCCCGAGCGCAGCTGGCTGAGCACATCCGTGTCGGAGCCGAGCTGGTTGTTCGGGAAGATCTGGATGAGGACGCGGCCGTTGGTCTCGGTGCGGATCGCATCGGCCATCTCCTTGGCGCGCAGGTTCATCGGATGCGTCACCGGCAGGTTGTTCGCGTACTTGTAGGTGAACTCGGCCTTGGTTTGCGCGAAGGCGCTGCCCGCGGGGGCGGCGACAACGGCGGCCGCGGCGGCGCTGCGAAGAATGGTGCGACGGGAAATGTTCATGGTTTGTCTCCTTGGTGGTTCGTCATTGTGATCGGTGGCTCAGCCGTGCATGGCCGGCTGCGATTCTCCACGCTCGACGAGGCGCGTTCGGATGTCGTTCTTGGTGAACTTGCCGTAACCCGGCTTCGGCAGCGAATCCCAGAAGAAGAAGCGGCGCGGCCAGCGGTACCTGGCGCAGCGCCTCGGCCGTAAGGCCCGGCCGGCTCGCGACGACGATCTCGCCCCATCGAGCTTGCCGAAGCGCGTGTGGCGTCAGCCGATGAGTTACGGCAGTTTCGTCATGCCTTGGCTCCTTGCAGTTCGGCCCCGGCTTCGGCCTTGCGGCGGCGAAGGGTTGGCAGGCCGACACCTGCCGCATCGAAGCCGCCGTCGACGGCCACGACCTGGCCGTTGATGAAGCTCGCTTCGGGGCTGCACAGGAAGCCGATGACATTCGCCATCTCCTCGGTGGTGCCGTAGCGGTTCAGCGGAATCGCGTCGTAGTAGTCGGAGCGGATCGCCACGCTGTGCACGAGCTTGGCCATTTCGGTTTCTACCGGGCCGGGGGCAATGACGTTCACGCGCACGCCTGCATCGCCGAGCTCGACCGCATGCTGCTTCGTCATGTGGATGAGCGCGGCCTTGCTGGTGCCATAGGCCACGCGCAGCGTGCTGGCCCGCAGCCCGGAGATCGAGGCGACGTTGACGATGGCGCCGCCGCCGTTGCCGGCCATCACCGCGCCGAAGGCCTGCGTGCAGAGGAAGGCGCCATCGAGGTTGGTGGCCATCACCGTGCGCCATTCCTTGAAGGAGGTTTCCAGCACCGGCTTGAAGATGGCCACGCCGGCATTGTTGACCAGCGCGTCCACGCGGCCGAACTTTGCAACGACGGCCGCCACGGCGCGGTCGACCTGCGCCGGATCGGACACGTCGCAATGGACGCCGAGCAGATCGCCGGGGCGCGCGATCTCCGATATCGTGCTGTCGAGCGTTGCGCTGTCGCAGTCGAGCAAGACGACCTTGCAGCCATGACCAAGAAACCATTCGCCGACGGCGCGGCCGATGCCGCGGGCGCCTCCGGTGACGACTGCGATGCGGGCTGGTGATGTGGTGCTCATGATGTGGTGGGTTGGGTTGAAGGGAAAAAGGAACTCGGGATCCGGAAGCCGGCGGCCATTACTCGGGCGTGACAGGCAGGAGCCCAGGGCATTGGGGCCGCCGTCGATCAGCGTCATCGCATCGACGACGCGATCGAACATCGGTGTTGTGTCTCCTGCTGCCACTTGTGGGAGCGCCCCCCGTTCACGTGCTTGGCGCGCGGGATGCGATGCAGTCTAGGGATGCGCTTCGATCCAGAGAAATTTAAAATCTGGATCAGTCGATACAGAAGGCAAATCAATGGACATGCGCCACCTGCGCTGCTTCGTCGCTGTTTCCGAGGAGCTGCACTTCGGCCGCGCCGCCGAACGGCTGCACCTCACCCAGCCGCCCGTGAGCCTGGCGATCAAGGAGCTGGAAGAAGAACTGGGCGTCACCCTGCTCGAGCGAACCTCGCGCCGCATCGCGCTCACACGGGCCGGCGAGGACGCATTGCGCGACGCACGCGCCGTGCTGGCCGCGGCCGACACCCTGCGCAAGCGCGCCCTGGAGGCCGCTCAGGGCTTGATGGGCTCGCTGTCGCTCGGCTTCATCAGCCTGCCGGCCTATTCATTCCTGCCGCCGATGCTGCGCGCCTTCACGGAGGACTACCAGCGCGTGAACGTGTCGCTGCTGGAAGGCACCACCGACCAGATCATTCACGACGTAGAGAGTGGCAGGCTCGATGTCGGCCTGGTGTTCCGGACGCCCGACCTGCCCGCGGCACTGAACTCGAGGCTGGTCCATACGGAACCGCTGCTCGTGGCGCTGCCCGTGTCGCACCCCCTGGCCGGCGCCACGCGCATCGCGCTCGAAAAGTTGTCGAACGAACGCTTCCTCGGATTCGAGCGCCATCAGGGTCCGATGATGTTCGACGCCATCGTCGCCACCTGCATGCGGCATGGCTTCAGCCCCAAGCTGTTTCCGGCGCGGCAAATGCACACCATCGTGAGCCTCGTGTCCGGCGGCATCGGCGTGGCGCTGGTGCCCGGCAGCGTGCAGGCATTGCATCGCGAGGGGGTCGTCTATCGAAGCATGAAGGGCGAGAAGACCATCGTCGAGACCGTCGCCATCTGGCGCAAGTCCGACGATTCGCCGCAGGTGAAGGCGCTGCTGTCATGCTTGCCGAAGATCCGGCAGCGGGGCGGCTGAGTGAATGCCTCGATCTACGACGCATCGAAGATGGGCCTTGCCGAAAGGCGTCAGCTGCAGGCCTCAAAATCGCATGCAGCGGCTTGTTCGTCCGCGAAGCCAGCCGCCCCCTCCTCTTTCAGCGATACATGTTCACTCTGACCCGCCTGACGATCCACCGCGCCAGGAAAGAACGCTTGCCCCAGGTCGCCGGAAGCCTGACATTCACGACCTTGCTGTCCATCGTGCCCTTGCTGGCGACGAGCTTCGCGCTGTTCACGCGATTCCCGATCTTCAAGCGATTCAAGGATGCGATTCATGAGTTCCTGCTGAGCAGGCTGCTGCCGCCAGACATCGCGCGCACGGTCCTCAAGTATCTGGACCAGTTCGCCGCGAATGCCAGCAGCCTGACCTGGGTCGGCTCGCTCTTCCTGCTGGGGACCGCAGTCGCGATGTTGCTGACCGTCGAGAACGCTTTGAACCAGATGTGGGAGGTGAGGAGGAATCGGCCTTTCTTCAGAAGGGTCGGCCTGTACTTGCTGATGTTGGCCGTGGGGCCACCCGTGATGGGTCTGAGTCTGTGGGCAACGTCGTACGTGCTGGGCGTTTCCCTGGGTCTGATCGGCGCCTTGCCACCATCGCTCGCCTTCGTGCTCGACCTCGGGCCGCTCGTGCTCGGCGTGACCGCGCTGACGAGCATGTTCTATTTCGTTCCGAACACGAAGGTGCGGCTACGCGACGCCGTCGCGGGCGCCCTGATCGCCAGCGTGGCCTTCGAGCTGGGCAAACGGGGCTTCGCCACCTACCTCGTCAAGGTGCCAACCTACAAGGCGCTGTACGGGGCGTTCGCGGCCTTTCCGATCTTCTTGCTGTGGGTGTACTTCTCGTGGCTGATCACGCTGGTCGCGGCCATGATCACGGCCAACCTGGCTCTTGCGCGACGGCGACAGCCGGGGAAGGCAGCTCGAGCCTGGCAGTTCGGCCGGGGCTGATGCAGGCGCCGCTCATTCGAAACCGGCCCTCCTCGCAGGCAGCAGCGAGAAGCCCACTCGCTTTTTGGCCCTGCCTGTGACGCTCACATTGCGCGTCATGCCGAGTGGCTTGCACGACAAGCACTGCTATGGAGCCGCCGGCAAGAGCTCGCCGGCCGACAGTACGTCAACAACTCCGGTGTACCTCATGCGTCAGGCCGGCTTGCGCAGGAAGCCCTGCTGGGCACCGTTGCGATTGGGCGCGAAGCCATTGGCCTGCAGCGTCTCCTCGATGGTTTCGTAAAACACGCCGATCTTCATGATCTCGCGCGCCTGCTGCGCGGTCGCAATGGGGCGACCGAATTCAGTCGAGATGCGCACCAGTTGCCGGATCTGTTCGACCGAGCTCATCTTGCCGGTGCGGGTCTGGTTCCACAGCACGTCCTCAATGCCGCAGCGCACGTGCAGGCCTAGGGCGATGCCGATCATGTTCACGGGCAGCACGTTGAGCACCGAGCTTTCCACCGTGACCACCGAGCCATCGGGTGCGGCGCGCAGGAAGTTGGCCAGGTTGTAGATGTTCGCCTGGTCCATGCCGCCGCTGATGGCCACCCAGTTCATCACCAGCGGGCCCTTGTAGACGCCGCGGCGGATCATCCGCTCGATGGTCTCGAAGCTGTTGATGTTGTAGCACTGGAACTCGCTCTGGATGCCCGCGGCCGTGAGGCGGCGGATGTGCTCCTCGACCCAGCTGGGGTTAGAGGGCACGATCATGTCCTTGTACGTCGAATAGAGCCTCGGGTCGCCGCGCGACAGGCCCCTGAAGTCGTCCAGGCCGGCGTGCTCGGTCACGTTCATCTGCGTGGTGTTGACGGTCACGGTCACCTGGTCGGGGCGGGGCGTGAGTTCGGCCAGCATGTGGCGCGTGTCGTCGCTCAGCCACTTGGCCGCGGCACCGTCGTCCTCAGGCGCGAAGCTGATCGAGCCGCCCACCTGGATGATCATTTCCGGCACGGCCTTGCGCACGCCGGCGATCAGTTCGTTGAACATCGACAGCCGCTTGCTGCCCCTGCCGTCGGCCTCGCGCACATGCAGGTGCAGCACGGTGGCGCCGGCTTCGTAGCAATCGACCGCCTTCTGGATCTGGTCTTCCATCGTGACCGGGATGTCTTCCGGAAAGTCGGCGGGAATCCACCCCGGCGCATAGGGCGCGGCCGTGATGATCAGGGGCTGCTGGTTCTCGGGATACAGGTGGCCGTCGAGGAAGTTCATGGGGTTTGTCTCCGGTGGGAAAGTTGCTCTGGCGCCAAAAGTGTCTGGCGCACCCCGGAAAACTTCTTGCTCATCCGGGACTGCGACTTGTCTTTGCGGGACATTGAAACGGTCCGTGCGAAGACCGGTTTCGCAGTCTCCATCTGCACCAGACACTGAACGCCATGGCCGATCACAATCGGGCCATCATCAAGACACAGCAATCCAGGATCAGCCCCCGGTCGAGCACGGGGTTCCTGAAGAATCGACCATGAAACACCTCGGCCGACTGATGCGTAGCGCGAGCCTCAGCGGCTACGTGGACCTGGTGCGCTCGCTCGGCCGGGACCCGCATGCCTTCCTGCGCACCGTGGGGCTGAAGGCCCAGTTGCTCGAGCACCCCGAGATGCTGATTCCAGGTGACGCCGTGCGCGAGCTGCTCGAGATCACCGCGCGCGCCACGCGCACCGAAGATTTCGCGCTGCGGCTCGCGGCGCAGCGCAAACTCTCGGCGCTCGGGCCGATCAGCGTCGTGCTGAGGGAAGAGCCCACGCCCCGCGACGCGCTCGACACGCTGGGCCGCTACCTGAAGCTGGTGAACGCCTCATTGAGCTTTCGCCTGGAGGATACGGGCGACATGGTCATCCTGCGCGAAGACCTGCTGCCCAGCCCCGGGCTGCCGATGCGCCAGTCGATGGAACTGGCCGTGGGCATCATGTTCCGCGTGCTCACCGAGCTGATCGATCCGCAGTGGCGGCCGCAGCAGGTCTGCTTCACGCACCGCCCGCCGGCGGACGTGTCGGCGCACCGCGCCTTCTTCGGGCGCCACGTCAAGTTCAACCAGGATTTCAATGGGCTCGTGTGCCTGGCGGCCGATCTGCGCAAGCCGCGCGAATCAGGCGACCAGGGCGCGGCGCGTTTTGCGCGAGAGTACCTGGAGGCGGCCCTGAAAGACCGCGGCGAGAGCACGCGCGAAGCCTGCCGCGAACTCATCCTCGCGCTCATGCCCGGCGGCGGCTGCACGGCGCAGGAAGTGGCGCGGCACCTGCGCGTGGACCGCCGCACGCTGCACCGCCGGCTCGAGGCTGAAGGCTTCACCTTCAGCAGCCTGCTCGACCATGTGCGCTCCGACCTCGTCAAGCGCCACCTGCGCGACAGTGACCTGCCGCTGAGCGAAGTGGCCGAGCTGCTGGGCTTCTCGGGGCCAAGCAGCTTCAGCCACTGGTTCCGCCACCACTTCGGCTGCAGCGCCTCGCAGTGGAGCAAGCAGACGGCCAGCGCGGTGGCTCAGGGGACGGTGCGCGCGTTCTGAGCCAGGCCTTCAAAGCGGAGGGCATGCGAAAGGCCTTCGAGCAGGCGCCAAAAGGCGCGCGTGACAGACCTCGTCATCACCACGCTCACTCTCAAGCCGCCTTGCGCAGGAAGCCCTGATTGGCGCCATTGCGATTGGGTGCGAAGCCGTTGGCCGCCAGCGACTCTTCCGCTGTGTCGTAGAAAACGCCGATCTTCGAGATCTCGCGCGCCTGCTGCGCCGTGGCAATCGGACGGCCGAACTGGCGCGAGATTTCCACCAGCTGTTCGATCTGCGCCACCGTACCGATCTTGGCCGAGCGCGTCTGGTTCCACAGCACGTCTTCGGTGCCGCATCGCACGTGCAAGCCCATGGCGATACCTATCATGTTCACGGGCAGCACGTTGCGCACCGAGCTCTCCACGGTGAGCACCGCGCCATCGGGCACCGCACGCACGAAGTTGGCCAGGTTGTAGATGTTCGGCGCGTCCATGCCGCCGCTGATCGCCACCCAGTTCATCACCAGCGGACCTTTGTAGACACCGCGGCGCATCAAGCGTTCGACCGACTCGAAGCTGTTGATGTTGTAGCACTGGAAGGCGCTCTGGATGCCGGCCTTCGTGAGGCGACGGATATGCTCCTCGACCCAGCCCGGCTGCGCCGGCACCGTCATCTCCTTGTAGGCTTCGTAGATGGCGGGGATCTCGCGCGAGGTGCCCTTGAAGTCCGCCAGCTCGGCGTGCTCCGTGACGTTCATCTGCGAGGTGTTGACGGTCACCGTCACCTGGTCCGGCGTGGGCTCCAGCTCGGCCAGCATGTGGCGCGTGTCGTCGCTCAGCCACTTGGCCGCGGCGCCTTCGCTCTCCGGCGCGAAGCTGATCGAGCCGCCCACCTGAATGATCATTTCCGGCACGGCCTTGCGCACGCCGGCGATCAGCTCGTTGAACTTCGACAGCCGCTTGCTGCCCTTGCCGTCCAGTTCGCGCACATGCAGGTGCAGCACCGTCGCGCCGGCGTTGTAGCAATCGACCGCCTTCTGGATCTGCTCTTCCATCGTGACCGGAATCTCGCCCGGAAAGTCGGAAGGAAGCCAGCCCGGCGCATAGGGCGCGGCGGTGATGATCAGCGGCTGCTGGTTTTCGGGAAAGAGGTGGCCGTCGAGGAAGTTCATGGCGTGGTTTCTGTCGGGTTGCGATGTAGGAAACAGAATCGATGGACAACTCAGTACGGCACGTCGCCGACGATGCCGGCGCGTTCCATCTTGCGCGGCGCGGGCCAGTAGTCGTTCAGCGCGTAGTGCTGCGTGCTGCGGTTGTCCCAGACGACCACGTCGCCGGCCTGCCACGACCAGCGCACCTGGTACTCGGGAATGGTGGCGCGGCTGAGCAGGTAGTTCAGCAGCAGCGCCGCGCCGGGCGTCTTGTCGATGCCGTGCCGCACGTTCTCGGGGGTGCTGTAGTTCACGAAGTGCGTGGTGAAGCTGCCCACGTAGAGCACCTTCTCGCCGGTCTCGGGGTGCGTGCGCACCACGGGGTGCTCCACGGGCGGATGGTCCTGGCCCAGCTTGAGGCGGGCTTCCATCGGCATGACGGCGCCGAACGAATGCTCGATAGCAGCCTTGGCGCGCAGCTTGCCGATCTTCTGCTTGATCTCTTCGGGCAGCTCGTCGTGCGCCTGCACCATGTTCACCCAGATGGTGTCGCCGCCGATCTCGGGACACTCGATGCAGCGCAGCACTGCCCCCATCGCCGGCGCTTGGCGCCACAGGCCGTCGCAGTGATAGGTGTTCTCGTAGCTGTGCTTGTTGTCGCTGCGGTAGATACGCACGAGGCCCGGGTGCTCTGGGTCGCTGCCGACCACGGGGTGGTCTTCGAGCGCGCCGAAGCAGCGTGCAAAGGCCGCATGCTCGGCGCGCGTGATGTCCTGTCCGCGGAAGAACAGCACCTTGTGCTGGAGCAGTGCGGCGCGGATCGGCGCAAAGCGCCCGGGGTCGCGCGAGGCCTCGCCCAGGTGGACGTCCGAGATTTCCGCGCCGATGGAGGGCGTGATGGGTCTGATCTTCATGAAGGGTCTCCGATGAAATGGCGAGCGAAGCTCAGTTCGCCTGGATGCGGTACTTCCTGACGATGGCGGCGTTGCGCTCCGACAGCGCCTTCGTCTCGACGATGAGCGCGGGCGTGTCGACGCTGAGTTCGGGCTCCAGGCCCACGTCGAGCAGCTTCTGCTGCACGGCGGGCGACTGGCCGGCCTTGCCGATCGCGGCGTGCAGCTTCGCCAGCACGTCGGCCGGCAGCTTGGCGGAGCCAATGAAGCCGACCCAACCGCGGAACTGCAGGTCGGGATAGCCGAGCTCGGTGGTGGTGGGCAGGTCGGGCAGGAAGCGCGAGCGGGTCTTGCCGGTGAACGCGTAAGGGCGCAGCTTGCCGGCCTTGATGAGCGGCATCGAGGTGAGCATGCCGTCGAACATCAGGTCAACCCGGCCGCCCAGCAGGTCCTGCAGCGCGGGCGGCGAGCCGGGGTAGCCGATGTGCTGCAGGTCGAGCCCCGCGCGGTCGCTGAGGATCAGGCCCGCGTACTGCGACACGGTGCCGGGGCTGTAGCTGGCAAAGCTGGCCTTGCCCTTGCGCGTCTTCAGCTCGGCGACCAGGCCCTGGAAGTCCTTGGCCGGAAAGTTCGCGGCCGTGACGAGCACCACGCCCGAGCGCGCCACCGACGCGATGGGCACCACGTCCTTCAGCGGATCGAAGGGCATCTTCACGATCTGCGGCGTTTCAGCCAACACGTTGCTCGCCGCCATCACGATCGTGTTGCCGTCGGCCGGCGCCTGCAGCATGGCCTGAAGGCCGATCGAGCCGCCGGCACCGGGACGGTTCTCGACGATCACGGGACGGCCGATGTCCAGCGCCATCTGCTGCCCGACGACGCGGGCGACGATGTCCATCGTGCCGCCCGGCGGCGCGGGGACGATGAGCTTGACGGGCTTGTCGCCCAGCGCCCAGGCCCCGAGGGCCATCGAGCATCCGACCAGCGCCACGGCGGCGCGTGCAAAGTGCAGCAGTTTCATGGGTTGTCTCCGGTTTTTTCATGCGGGCCTCGGTGGGCCAACGCCGCCAGTATCCGGCGCACTCCGCTCGCAGTTCTTGCTTTATTGGGGCATCAATTTGCCGATTTGGGACATCGCCGAGACCACACTTCCCGACGTTGAAACGCGCCGCAAGAATCCGTTCCATCCCAGCCCCCACACGCATCAGGAGACGCACCATGAACCAGGCCATCCGCTTCCACGAGACCGGCGGCGCCGACGTGCTCAAGCTCGAACACGTCGAGGTCGGCGAACCCGGCCCGGGCCAGGCGCGCGTGCGCCACAGCCTCATCGCCGTCAACTTCATCGACATCTATTTCCGCACGGGGCGCTATCCGCTCGCACTGCCCAACGGCCTGGGCTCCGACGCCGTGGGCGTGGTCGAGGCCGTGGGCCCCGGCGTGACCGACATCCGCGTGGGTGATCGCGTGGGCTACCTCATCGGGCCGCAAGGGGCGTACTCGCAGGCGCGCGTGATGCCTGCCGATGTGCTCATTCCGCTGCCCAACGGCATCTCGGACAGCACCGCCGCCACGCTGATGATGAAGGGCATGACGGCGCAATACCTGTTCCGCCAGGTCTATCCATTGAAGGGCGGCGAGACGATCCTGTACCACGCAGCCGCTGGTGGCGTGGGCCTCATCGCCTGCCAGTGGGCGCGTGCCATGGGCGTCACGATGATCGGCACCGTGAGCACCGACGAGAAAGCTGCGATTGCCAAGGCCAACGGCTGCACCCACACCATCGTGACCTCGCGCGAGAACATCGCCCAACGCGTGCGCGAGATCACCGACGGCAAGGGCGTGCCCGTGGTGTACGACTCGGTGGGCAAGGACACACTGGAAGCCTCGCTCGACTGCCTGCAGCCGCGCGGCACGCTGGTAAGCAACGGCACCTCTTCTGGCGCCGTGGTCCTCGACACCAAGCTGCTGGCTGCGAAGGGCTCGATCTGGCTCACGCGGCCGGCGATGGTGCACTACATCCATCCGCGCCCGCACATGCTCAGCATGGCCGACGAACTGTTCGGCCACGTGCTGGCCGGACGCATCGTGAGCGAACCGCAGCAGAGCTTCGCGCTGGCCGACGCGGCCGAGGCGCACCGCGCGCTCGAAGGCCGCAAGACCACCGGCGCCACCGTGCTCGTGCCCTGAGGTTTTCATGATCGCCTTGTCTGTCGCCGCATGGCCGGCGCGCGGCCGCCTGCTCTTTCCGGGCGTGCTCGCCTGCGCGGTGGTCGCCGCCGCGTCCACCTTTTTGTCGCAGCACTACGGTGCGCCGGTGATGCTGTTTGCGCTCATCCTCGGCATGGCGATGAACTTCCTTTCCGCCGAGGGCCCGTGCAAGCCCGGTATCGAGTTCACCGCGCGCCACGTGCTGCGCTGGGGCGTGGCGCTGCTCGGGCTGCGCATCACGGCCGCGCAGGTAGTGGCGCTGGGCTGGCACCCGGTGCTGCTGGTGGCGGTGTCGCTGGTGCTGACCATCGGCGTGTCGATGGTCGTGGCGCGGCTGATGGGCTTCAACGTGCTGTTCGGCCTGCTCAGCGGCGGCGCCACCGCGATCTGCGGCGCTTCGGCCGCGCTGGCGCTGGCCGCGGCGCTGCCGCCGCATCCGCTGAAGGAACGCGCCACGCTGTTCACGGTGGTGAGCGTGTCGGCGCTGTCGACGCTCACGATGATCGCCTACCCCCTGATCGCACGCGCCCTGGGCATGGACACGCACACGGCCGGCGTGTTCCTGGGCGCCACCATCCACGACGTGGCGCAGGTGGTGGGCGCGGGCTACGGCATGTCGCAGGCCACGGGCGACACGGCCACGCTGGTCAAGCTGATGCGCGTGGCGGCGCTGCTGCCGGTCATCCTGTTCGCCGTGATGTTCACGCGTGCCACCGGCAAGGCCGTGGGCGGCCAGCGCCCGCCGCTGCTGCCGTGGTTCGCGGTGGCGTTCGCTGCGCTGGTGGCGCTCAACAGCACGGGCTGGCTGCCGCCGGCCCTCGCCACCGCGGGCAGCGACCTGTCGCGCTGGTTCCTGGTGGCGGCCATGGCCGGCATCGGCATGAAGACGCAGCTGCGCGAGCTGGTCGACGTGGGCCTCAAGCCGGTGGTGCTGATGGTCGGCGAGACCGTCTTCATCGCCGCGCTGGTGCTCGCGCTGCTGCGCTGGGCGCCCTGACGCACGACGACAGAGACGACAACACACACAACAACCAGGAGACAAGACCATGAAGAAGAAGAAGAAGAAGAAGACCCTCGTCGCCGCCGCAGCCGCGACCCTCGCCGCCGGCGCTTCCCTCGCCCAGTCCTCGCTCACGCTGTTCGGCGTGATGGACGCAGGCGTGAGCCACTACCGCACCACCAGCAGTTCGCACAACCCGCTGCGCTCGGCCGAGCTGCGCCAGAGCCAGACCGTGCTGTCGCCCTCGGGCAATGCGTCCAGCCGCATCGGCTTTCGCGGCACCGAAGACCTCGGCGGCGGACTGGCCGCGAGCTTCTGGCTCGAGGCGCCGCTGAACAACGATACAGGCGGCGGCATCACGAACTTCGGACGCCGCTCCACGCTCAGCCTCAGCGGCCCCTTCGGCGAACTGCGCCTGGGTCGCGACTACACGGCCTCGTTCTGGAATGACGCGGTGTTCGACCCCTTCAGCGTCAACGGCGTGGGCACCAACCTGATCGCCGTGGTCAACAGCAACATCGCGGCCTCGCGCGCGCTGGCCACGGGCAGCCTGCTGAACGGCGGCCTCTCCGCAGGCACCGACAGCTACCTGCGCACCAGCAACGCCGTCAGCTACTTCCTGCCACCAAACCTGGGCGGCTTCTACGGCCAGGTGCAGTACGCGCTGCACGAGAACACCAAGATCAGCAACACGCCCGACAGCCCCTCCAAACGCGGGCGCTACGCGGGCGGGCGCATCGGCTGGGCCAGTGGCCCCGCCGACGTGGCGCTAGGCTACGGCGAGAGCACGCTGGCCAGCACCACCGTACAGAGCGAGAAGATCAAGAGCCTGAACCTCGGTGCTTCGTACGACTTCGGCGTGGTGAAGGTGTTCGGCGAATGGTCGCGCGTGCGCGACGTGCGCAACAGTGCCGCCCCGTTCGCCAACGGTTCGTTGCGCCTGACCGACCGCTACGACGGCCTCATGGCCGGCGTGAACGTGCCACTGGGTGCGGGCATGCTGCGCGCCTCGTATGCACGCGTGCGCTTCGTCAACGGGCTGCATCTGCCAGACGGCAATTCGTCGGTGAACAAGCTCGCACTCGGCTACGTGCACAACCTCTCCAAGCGCACGGCGCTGTATGCCTCGGTGGCGCGCATCCACATCGCCAACGGCCGCAACAACCCGACCGTGATGGGCGTGACGCCGCTGGTGCTGAGCCTGCCGGCGATCTTCCCTCAGCCGGGCTACGCGACCACCGACGGCATGCAGCCGCACCGTGCGCTGGGCTACGACGTGGGCATTCGGATGGCGTTCTGAGCGCCTGAAAAGCGACGGCGGCGCCCTCCGCATTCCTCCTAGCCATTGCCGCAGACGCTGGTACGGCTGGTAGGGAGCAGGTCACTCTCGGCCTACTTTGACGTAGTCCACTATTGCGGATACCGGGTAATTTTCTGCCGTCATGACGAAGGTCTGGTATTGCAGACGAGGCCAATCGCCAATTCTTGCGCCGTGACATCGGCGTTCTGCCGACGCCATGTCGAAGACTACCGTCGCCGGCGGCAGCCGCACGCCGAGCTACTTGGGTGCCATGGTGGTGAGCACGGCCACGCTCATGGCCTCCACACTCGTCTTGATCGATGGCTCGGGCACCGGCGCGAAGAAGGGCGAGTGATTGAAGGCCAAGGGCTTGCCGCCGGGCTTGAGCGACGCCATCACCTCTTCGGGAGAGAGCACGCCCACGAAGAACATCATCGATGGCACGCCCGCATTGCCGAACTCGGAAAAATCCTCGCTCGCGGTGATGGGCCGAACCTGCACCACCTTCGGGTCGCCGAACGCCGTCTTGAGTGCCGCCGCCGTCCGGTTGACCACCGCTTCGTCGTTGACCACCGCAGCCCCACCGGGCACCAGCTCGACCGTCGGCTCGGGCGCACCGCCCATCATCGCGGCCGCGTTGGCCGTGCGGCGAACGCCGGCCAGCAGCTTCTCGCGCACCTCCGGCTGGTAGCTGCGGATGGTGCCGCGCAGCACCGCCGTGTCGGGAATGATGTTCCCAACTGTGCCGGCTTGGACCGCACCGATGGTGACCACGCCGAACTCGGCCGGGTCCTTCTCACGGCTCACCACGGTCTGCACGTCAGTGATGAAACGGGCGGCAATCGCAATCGGGTCGATCGTCTTGTCCGGCGCCGATCCATGGCCGCCGCGGCCTTTGAAGGTGATCTCGAGCGAGTCAGAGTTAGAACTGATCGCACCGACCTTGTAACCGACGAAGCCATAGGGCGACGGCGAGGTGTGCAGAGCGAACGCGAAGTCGGGCTTGGGAAAGCGCTTGAACAGGCCGTCGGCAAGCATGGCCTTGGCACCTGACACGGTTTCCTCAGCGGGCTGCGCGACAAACATCAGCGTGCCCTTCCACTGATCTTTCATCGTGAGCAGCGTGCGCGCGGTGCCGACCCAGCTCGCCATGTGGATGTCGTGGCCGCAGCTGTGCGCCACGAAGGTCTCGCGGCCGTTCGATTGGGTCTTGGCCTTGCTCGCGTACGGCAAGCCGGTCTTCTCTTCCATGGGCAGCGCGTCGAGTTCGGTGCGCACGAGCACGGTCGGGCCTGCGCCGTTCTTGTAGATCGCGACGAGGCCCGTGCCGCCGACCTTCTCGGTGACATCGAAACCGAGCTTGCGCATTTCGCCGGCCAGCTTCGCAGCCGTTCGCACTTCCTGGAAGGCGATCTCCGGATTGGCGTGCAGGTCTTTGTAGAGCGTGTCGAGCGAGGGGTACATACCGTTGACGACAGGCCCGATCTGCTGATGCAGCGACGTCTGTGCGCTGGCGCCCAGCGCCAGGGTCAGCAAGGCAACGGCGGACAAGGTGCCATGACGAAATGAACGGGAAGACATGGAGGAAGAAGCCCTATGTGGAAAGAAGATAGACACCAGCCATGCCAGTGTGGCCTTCTTCACGCAAGCTTCGAGCCCGGGATTGCCCTAGACATCAAAGCCGATCCGCAGTTCCCTTTTTTGCGACAGCAGGTCGCGTTCAAAAAATTCGCCACTCACACAGGACAGCAAGGCACTTCGCGTACGTGGCGTGCATGTCAGGCATGCCATCGCGCGCCTCCCCCCAAGCGCCAGCTTCCAGTCGACCTCAACAAGGCAGGCGCCGTCCATATTTTTTGCGTGCCTCGGCCCCCCAGGGCAGCCGACTCGCGGAAGCTGGCGATCGCCGCTGCACGATGGCCTTGGCGACGTCTGCCTGATCGACTGCACCAATGGAACGCTGGACGTGGCCCTCGCCCATGGTCAGCGCAACGTAGCCGACAACATCTGCTGGCGAGGGGAAAGCAGCAGGGACAAGACCCATCCTTGCGAAGGCCGAGGCGATGCACTTTGTACCCAAGTTCGACCGTCAATCGAATTGGTAGGAACAATGGTGTAAGAAATAAAAAAGCGCCCCGAAAGGCGCTTGTTTATTGACTTCTTGGAGGAGAGGGAGGGATTCGAACCCTCGGTACTATCGCTAGTACGCCTGATTTCGAGTCAGGTACATTCGACCACTCTGCCACCTCTCCGGTGCTGTCGAGCCTTCGATTATAGCAGAGGAAATTGCACTTTTTGAAGCCCTGGGCTCAGCCGCGCAAAACTTCGAGCCCACCGAGGTACGGACGCAACGCCGCGGGCACGTTGATGGAGCCGTCTTCGTTCTGGTGGTTTTCCAGCACGGCCACCAGCGCGCGGCCCACCGCCAGGCCGGAACCATTGAGGGTGTGCACGAGTTCGTTCTTGCCCTGCGCGTTCTTGAAACGGGCCTGCAAACGACGCGCCTGGAAGGCTTCGCAGTTCGAGACCGAGCTGATCTCGCGGTAGGTGTCCTGCGCCGGCAGCCAGACTTCGAGGTCGTAGGTCTTGCCGGCGGTAAAGCCCATGTCGCCGGTGCACAGCAGCACGACGCGGTATGGCAGCTCCAGCGCCTGCAGCACGGCTTCGGCATGGCCGGTCATCTGTTCGAGCGCGTCGTAGCTCTTCTCGGGGTGCACGATCTGCACCATCTCGACCTTGTCGAACTGGTGCTGGCGGATCATGCCGCGCGTGTCGCGGCCCGCGCTGCCGGCCTCGGAGCGGAAGCACGGCGTATGGGCCGTGAGCTTGATCGGCAGTTGCGACTCGGCCACCACCTCGTCGCGCACGAAGTTGGTCAGCGGCACTTCGCTGGTGGGAATGAGGTACAGCGCCGAATGGTCGGGCGCGGGTTCGCCGTCCTGGCCGCCCTTCTTCGCGGCGAACAGGTCGCCTTCGAACTTGGGCAGCTGGCCGGTGCCGCTGAGCGTGGCGGCGTTGACGATGTAGGGCACGTAGCACTCGGTGTAGCCGTGCTGTTCAGTCTGCAGGTCGACCATGAACTGCGCGAGCGCGCGATGCAGGCGGGCGATCGGGCCCTTCATGACGGTGAAGCGCGAACCCGCGAGCTTGGCGCCCATCTCGAAGTCGAGACCCAGCGGCGCGCCCAGGTCAACGTGGTCCTTCGGCGCGAAGGCCAATGGCGTGGCATTGGCGCCGGCGCCGCCTTGCGGGCTCCAGCGGCGCATTTCGACATTGCCTGTCTCGTCCTCGCCGACCGGCACGCTGGCGTGCGGCAGGTTGGGCACGGCGAGCAGCAGCGCGTGCAGTGCGGGCTGGATCTCTTCGAGGCGCCTGGATTGCGATTCCTGCTCGGCCTTGAGCGCGTTGACCTCGGCCATGAGCGCGTCGACCGATTCGCCCTTGGCCTTGAGCGGGCCGATCTGCTTGTTCAGCGTGTTGCGGCGCGCCTGGATTTCCTCGGTGCGGGTTTGCAGCGTCTTGCGCTCGGCCTCGAGCGCGGTGAACGCCGACACGTCGAGGTACGGCTGGTTCTTCTTGCGTTTTTCGAGGCCGGCCACGGCGGAGGCCAGGTCTTTGCGGAGCAGGGTGATGTCAAGCATGGGGGGATTTTAGGTGGGCGTAGCATCGCGATCCCACTCACCCACCTCGAAGGGAAAAACGATGGAAGCCTATCTGACATTCAACGGCAATGCCGCCGAAGCGCTCGCCTTCTATGCCAAGGCGCTGGACGGCAAGGTCGCCTTCAGCATGACCTTCGGCGAGAGCCCGATGGGCGCCCAGACGCCGGCCAGCCACAAGGACAAGATCATGCACGCCACGCTCGAGGCCCGCGGCCACAAGCTGATGGCCTCGGACGCCCCGCCGGAGTGGCCCTTCGAGGGCTACAAGGGCTTCTCGCTCTCGGTGCAGGCGAACAGCGTGGACGAAGGCAAGAAGCTGTTCGACGCACTGGCCGAAGGCGGCAAGGTGACGATGCCCTACGGCCCGCAGTTCTGGGCCAAGGGCTTCGGCATGCTCACCGACAAGTTCGGCGTGGCGTGGATGGTGAACTGCGAGAAGTGAAGGCCCCCCGGCTTTTCACTGCGCTTCGCTCCGTGTAATTCGCCACCCCCCCGAGGGGGAGGCGCGGCTCGCCTTGGGGCGGCCCGGCGGCGGCCGCCTTCGACTCTCAGGCGACCGTCGCGGGATCGACGTTCGCCCCGCAGACGATCAGGCAGACCTTCTCGCCCGCGCGCGGCGCGTAAGCGCCGGTCTGCAGCGCGGCCAGCGGCAGCGCGGCGGCCGGTTCCACTGCCAGCTTCAGCTCTTTCCACAGCCACTGCTGGGCGGCGCGGATGGATTCGTCGGACAGCAGCAGGGCGTGCCGCACCTGCCGCTGCGTAATTTCCCACGAAATGGCGCCGATGCGACGCGCCCCGAGCGAATCGGCCGCGATGCCGCCCACCTCCACGTCGATCGGCTCTCCGGCCTCGCGAGCGCGAAACAGCGTGGGCGCCTTTTCGGGTTCGAGTGCCACCACACGGACGCGCTGCTCGAACCAACCAGCGAGGCCACCGATCAGCCCACCGCCGCCGACGCTCACGAGCACAGCATCGGGAAGACCGCCCTGCTCTTCGATCTCACGGCCGAGCGTGCCCGCGCCGGCCACCACTTCGGGCTGGTCGTAGGCGTGGGTGAGCAAGGCGCCGGACTCTTTCTGGCGCGTGAGGCAGGCGGCCAGCGCATCGGGGTACAGCTCGCCGACGACGACCACTTCCGCGCCCAGCGCACGCAGCCGCGCGCGCTTGGCCTCAGGCGACACGCCCGGCAGGAACACCTGGCAAGGCACGCCCAGAGCGCGCGCCGCGGCCGCCGTGGCGATGCCCGCATTGCCGCCCGAGGCCACGACCACGCCGCTGTCGGGAATGTCGTTGGCCAGCAGCCGGTTCATCATGCCGCGCGCCTTGAAGCTGCCACTGACCTGCATGTGCTCGAGCTTCAGCCAGATCTCGGCGCCCGGCGCCGCGACCCCGAAGGCGGCCGCCGGCAGCTTCCACAGCGGGGTTTCGCGCAGGAAGTGGCCGGCACGCTCGCTCAGCCTGCGGGAAGCGCTATCTATTTCAGAGCGCCAGTCGAAGGTTTTCTTGTCGTTCAAGAGATATGTCCTGGAGGGGGAATGTCGTCGAGCTTGAGCCCCTTGGGCAGCGGAAACTTGATGGTTTCCTCGATGCCGTCCATCTTGCGGACCGACACCGCGCCGAACGCGCGCACGCGCTCGATCACCTCGCGCACCAGCACCTCGGGGGCCGAGGCGCCGGCGGTGAGGCCGATGCGCGTCTTGCCCTCGAACCACTCGGGCTTGAGCTCTTCGGCCGAATCGACCATATAGCTCTCGGTGCCCAGCCGCTGCGCCAGTTCGCGCAGCCGGTTGCTGTTGGAACTGGTGGGGCTGCCGACCACGATCACGAGGTCGACCTGCGGGCTCATGATCTTCACCGCGTCCTGGCGGTTCTGGGTGGCATAGCAGATGTCCTGCTGCTTGGGCTCTCGCACGGCCGGAAAGCGCGTGCGCACGGCGGCGGCGATCTCGGCCGCGTCGTCCACGCTCAGCGTGGTCTGGGTGACCACCGCGAGCTTCTCGGTCTGCGAGGGCGAGACCTTCGCCACGTCGGCCACGTCCTCGACGAGGTGAATGCCGCTGCTGAGCTGGCCCATCGTGCCCTCAACCTCGGGGTGCCCCTTGTGGCCGATCATGATGAACTCGAAGCCCTCCTTCGCGAGCTTGGCGACCTCGACGTGCACCTTGGTCACCAGCGGGCAGGTGGCATCGAATATCTCGAAGCCGCGGTCGCGCGCCTCCTGCTCCACCGCCTTGCTCACGCCGTGTGCGCTGAACACCAGCGTGGCGCCGGGCGGCACGTCGGACAGTTCCTCGATGAAGATCGCGCCCTTGGCCTTGAGCTCGTTCACCACGTAGGTGTTGTGCACGATCTCGTGGCGCACGTAGATCGGTGCGCCGAACTTGGCAATGGCGCGCTCGACGATCTCGATGGCGCGATCGACACCCGCGCAGAAACCGCGCGGTTCGGCAAGGATGACTTCCGAGATGTCGGGGTTCATAGCACGCCGATCAGCTTCACTTCGAAGGTGACGGGCTGGCCGGCCAGCGGATGGTTGAAGTCGAAGCGCACCGCCGTGTCATTCGATTCGATCACCGCTCCCGCGTAGCTGCCCGTGCCGTCGGGCGTGGGGAACTGCACGACGTCGCCCGTGGCGTATTGCTCGTCGGGGTCGCCCATCTGAGCGAGCAGCTTCCTGGCCACCCACTGCTGCATGTCGGGGTTGCGCTCGCCGAAGGCCTCGCCGGCGGGCAGCTCGAAGGTGGCATGCGCGCCTTCTTCCAGGCCCATCAGGCGCTGCTCCATGGCCGGAGAAAGCTCGCCGGTGCCGAGCGACAGGGTCGCGGGCTTGTCGGCGAAAGTGTTGATGATGTCGCCCGCCGGGCCGGCCAGCCGGTAGTGCAGGGTCAGGAAGGAGCCGGAAGTCACGAGTTGGGACATGGGGGCAGCGGAGGTGGGCAAAGACAAGGTGGGTGTCCCGATAAACTGGACCTCATTTTAAGGACCGGGACTTCACCCGGCTCCGCCAAGGTTTCACCCCAGGGTTTCATGGCATTCAAGGATCTCCCTCTCGACGCCCGTCCCCGCGAAAAACTCATCTCGCGAGGGGCATCCGCGCTGGCCGACGCCGAGCTGCTGGCCCTGCTGCTGCGCACCGGCGTGGCGGGCATGAACGTGCTGCAGCTGGCGCAGCAGCTGCTCGAGCGCTTCGGCGGCCTCTCGGGCCTGCTGCACACCGGCGCCGAGGAGCTCAAGACCATCAAGGGCATGGGCGGCAGCGCCAAGCGCTCCGAACTGATCGCGGTGCTCGAACTGGCGCGCCGCGCCATGGGCGAAAGGCTCAGGGAGCGCACGGTGTTCGACTCGCCCGACGCGGTCAAGCAGTACCTGCAGCTGCACATCGGCTCGCGCCCCTACGAAGTGTTCGCGGTGGTGTTCCTCGACGTGCAGCACCGCATGATCGCGCTGGAGGAAATGTTCCGGGGCACGCTCACGCAGACCAGCGTCTATCCGCGCGAGGTCGTCACGCGCGCCATCCACCACCAGGCCGCGGCGGTGGTGCTGGCGCACAACCACCCCAGCGGCAACATCGAGCCCTCGCGCGCCGACGAGTCGCTCACGCAGACGCTGCGCGCCGCACTGGCGCTGGTGGACGTGCGGGTGCTCGACCACATCATCGTGAGCCCCGGACAGAGCTTCTCGATGGCCGAGAAGGGCGTGCTCTGATGGCCGCACGCGCCCCGTCTCTCAAGAACCTCGCCGACCTCAAGCAGGTGCAGCGCACGCTCGCCGAAACCCGCGAGCGCGAAGCCGCCGAGGCGGCCGCAAAGGCCGCGGCCGAACGCAAGCTCGCCGCCGAGAAAGACCTCTTTGCACGCGCCATCGGTGCCACCGAGCCGCTGCGCCGCAAGGCCGCAGTGCCGCTTGCGCCGCTGCCGCCGGCACCGATCCCGGTGCAGCACCAGCTCGACGAGCAGCGCGTGCTGCGCGAGTCGCTCTCCGACGAGTTCGACGTGACCACGCTGCTCGACGTGGACGACGCCATGAGCTTTCGCCGGCCCGGCATCGGCACCGACGTGACGGCGCGGCTGCGCAAGGGCGAATGGGCGATCCAGGGGCAGGTCGACCTGCACGGGCTGCGCAGCGACGAGGCGCGCGAGGCGCTCGGTGGCTTCATCCGCAACGCCAGCAAGCAGGGGCTGCGCTGCGTGCGCGTGGTGCACGGCAAGGGGCTGGGTTCGCCAGGCAGGCAGCCGGTGCTGAAGACCAAGGCGCAGCGCTGGCTGATCCAGAAGAACGAGGTGATCGCGTTCGTGCAGGCCAAGCCCGCGGAAGGCGGCGCCGGCGCCCTCGTCGTGCTGCTGGCGCCCACGCGGCGCTGACGCTTTCTGACTTGCTCCTTCCCCTTCCGGGCGAAGGCTGGGATGGGGGCTCGCGGCCTTTGCACGGGCCCTCCCTTATCCATCGCCGTCGTGTCCCCACCCCTACCCTCCCCAGCGGGGAGGGAGCAGGAAACGCAGCCGGCTTACGCCAAGTGATTCTTCAGCGGAACCGATGCGTCCGCCACCGCCGCAGCATCAGGGCTACGCCCCGCTTCAAGCAGCTTGCGGCTCATCATGTGGTCGACCGGCGCGTTCACCGACTCCACGCACACGAGCTGCCCATCGACGTAGTGGAACAGCGAGAACGCATCGGGCTTCGGCCCCGCGCGGCGAACGCTGACGAGGCCCGGCGTGCCTTCGGCCGGCATCAGGCCCACCATCTGCAGGCGCATGCCGCCCTGGTCGGACCAGAACCACGCGACCGCGTCGTGCGCACGCGCCGCGCCGGTCAGCGTGGCCACCGCGGTGCGCGCCTGGTCGTTGGCGTTCTGCACCGACTCGAGCCGCAGCGCGCGGCCCGCGCGGCGGTCGGGGAAGCGCGTGCAGTCGCCCACCGCGAGCACACCGGCCGCGCTGGTCTGCATGTGGCCGTCGACCACGATGCCGTCGGCGCATTCGATGCCGGCCGCCTGTGCGAGCGCCGTCTCGGGCACGGCGCCGATGCCGAGCAGCAGCAGGTCGACCGGCTGCTTCACGCCGTTGACCTGGATCGACACCAGCCGGTCGCCTTCCACTTCGAAGGCACCGGTCTGTGCACCGAGCACGATGTCGATGCCGGCCGCGCGGTGCGTGGCGAGCACATGCGCCGACAGCTCGGGCGAGACGGCCCGGCCCAGCAGGCGCGGCGCGCTTTCGATCACCTGCACCGATTTGCCGAGCGCCTTGGCGGTGGCCGCCACCTCGAGCCCGATGAAGCCGCCGCCGAGCACGGTCACCTTCTCGGCCGATGCAAGCCGCTCGCGCAGGCGGTGCGCTTCTTCGGCGGCACGCAGGCTCGCGACGTTTTCGAGGCCCGGCTTCAGGTCGGGCATCTGGCGTGCGCGCGTGCCGGTGGCCAGCACCAAGCGCTCCCACGGCAGCACCGCGCCCGAACGCAGCGTGACGGTGCGCGCCTCGCGATCGATCGCCACGGCCGCGTCGCCCAGGTGCAGCGTGATGCCCGCTTCGCGGTACCAGTCGGCGGCCTTGTGCGGCTGCGTGGTTTCCTCCGCGCTCTTCAGGAAGGCCTTGGACAGGGGCGGGCGGTGGTACGGCTCGCACGCCTCTTCGCACACGAGGTGCACGCGCGCGCCCTGCCCCGCTTCGGCAAGCCCGGCGCAGAGCTGAGCCGCGGCGTGGCCGCCGCCGATGATGACGATGGAATTCATGATGAGAGAAACGTCTTTCGGAATCGTTGTGGGGTCGGTCACTCGCCGCGGTTGCGCATCCAGTCGGCGGTTTTGAAAAAGGAGTCGCGCAGCCTTGCGCGCAAGTCCTCGGGCACACCCGTCTCGCCCATCGCCTGGTCCATGCAGGCCAGCCATTGGTCGCGTTCCTTGATGCCGATGGTGTGGCCGCCGATGCTCTGCGGCAGGTGGCGCGCGCGCAGCATCGGATGGCCGAAGCGGTCGGTGTAGTGCTGCGGCCCGCCGAGCCAGCCGCAGAGGAACCAGAACAGGCGCTGGCGCGCGTTGTCGAGGCTGGTGCCGTGCACGGCGCGCAATTGCGCATACGCGGGCTCGAGGTCCATCAGGTCGTAGAAGCGCTCGACCAGCGCCTCCACCTTCGGTTCGCCGCCGATCCAGTCGAAGGGCGTGCCGGCGGGCGGCTTTTCTTGTATCTGCATGGGCGGGAGTATCCCTTGAGGGGCCTGCTAGAGCTGCACGATGCCCGGAATGCCCACATCGGGGTTCACGTCGGCCTCGTAGTCCACGCCCTCCACCGAGAAGCCGAAGAGGCGCAGGAACTCGGTCTTGTAGCCGGCGAAATCAGTGAGCTCGTCGAGGTTGTCGCCGGTCACCTGCGGCCAGAGCTCCAGCACGCGAGCCTGCACCCGCGGCGCCAGTTCCTTGTAGTCCGCGCGCAGGCGGCCTTCCTCGTCGATGTGCGGTGCGCTGCCGTAGAGACTTTCGGCGAAAAGCCCGTGCACCTGCTCGATGCAGCCCTCGTGCGTGCCTTGCGCCTTCATCACCTTGAACAGCAGCGACAGGTACAGCGGCATCATCGGAATGGCCGAACTGGCCTGCGTGACGACCGCCTTCAGCACCGACACGCGCGCATCGCCGCCCTTGGCCGCCAGTTGCGCGCGGATGCCCAGCACCTTCTGGTCGAGGTCCTTCTTGGCGGCGCCGATGGAGCCGTTCCAGTAGATGTCGTGCGTGATCTGCTCGCCCAGATAGGTAAAGGCGGTGGTCTTCGCGCCGTCGGCCAGCACGCCGGCCTGCTGCAGCGCGTCGATCCACATTTGCCAGTCTTCACCGCCCATCACGGCCACGGTGTTGTCGATTTCTTCCTGCGTCGCGGGTTCGAGCACCGTTTCCTTCACGGCCCCGCTGTCGGTGTCGAGGCCGCGCAGGTTCACCGACTTGCCGATGGGCTTGAGCACCGAGTTGAAGACCTGTCCGGTCTTCGGGTGCGTGCGTCGCGGCGCTGCCAGGCTGTAGACGACGAGGTCGACCTGGCCAAGGTCGGCGCGGATGGTGTCGATGACCTGCTGCTTCACAGCATCGGAGAAGCCATCGCCGTTGATGCTCTTCGCGTAGTGGCCTTCGGCTGTCGCGGCGCGATGGAAAGCGGCGGTGTTGTACCAGCCGGGCGAGCCGGGCTTGGTTTCGCTGCCCGGGCGTTCGAAGAACACGCCGAGCGTGTCGGCGCCGCTGCCGAAAGCGGCGGTGATGCGCGCGGCCAGGCCGTAGCCGGTCGATGCGCCGATCACCAGCACCTTCTTCGGGCCGCCCGCGATGGGCCCCTGGGCCTTGACGTAGTCGATCTGCTGCCTGACGTTGGCTTCGCAGCCGGTGGGATGGGTCGTGACGCAGATGAAGCCGCGCACGCGGGGTTTGATGATCATGAGGATCTCGCTGGATGAGATGCGGGAAGAAAACGGCGGGAGCGCGTTTTTGGCGCCGCGAATTTAACCCAGCCCGTAATAACCGCCTTCAGCTTGTCCATATGCATATGTCGATTGACGATTTAATAATCAGGGGTTTTATTGATATGGTTCGACCCTGAATTTCCTCTAGGAGAGAGACAACCTATGCGCCACACCCTGCTCGCCGCGGCCGTCGCCGCTTCCACCTTCCTGCTCGGCACCCTCGCCCACGCCGACCAGCTGGCCGACATCAAGAAAAAGGGCGAGCTGGTCGTCGGCGTGCTCGGCACCGACGAGCCCGCGACCTTCGTCGATCCGAAGACGCGCCAGATCGTCGGCTACGAAGTCGACCTGGTGAACGCCATTGCAAAGAAGATCGGCGTGAAGCCGGTCCTCAAGCAGATCGCCGTGGCCGCGCGCATTCCCGAACTGCAGCAGGGCCACGTCGACCTTGTCGCCGCCGGCCTCACGCACAACAAGGAGCGCGAGGCGCAGATCGACTTCTCGCTCACCACCTTCGTCACCGGCCAGAAGGCCATCGTGAAGAAGGACAGCGGCATCACCGAGGTGCCGCAGCTCGCCGGCAAGAAGGTGCTGACCATCCGCGGCGGCACGCAGGAACCCAACATCCGCAAGGCCGTGCCCAACGTCGAGGTCGTGACCTTCGACACCAGCCAGCAAGCCTTCCAGGCGCTGCAGCAGGGCAAGGGCGTGGGCTATGTGGACGACGAGGCCGCGCTGCTGCGCAGCTACGCCAAGCTCGGCCCGCAGAAGGCGCAGTACGAGGTGCTCAAGCAGAACCTGAGCACCGAGGCGCTGGCCATCGGTATCAAGAAGGGCGAGAGCGGCCTGAAGGCCGTGGTGGACGACACGCTGCGTGAGCTCGAGAAGTCGGGCGAGGCGCAGAAGATCTTCATCAAGTGGTACGGCCCGGACACGGCCTCGGGCTTCCAGTCGCGCGACTTCAAGCTCGAGAGCGACAAGATCGACTGAGCCCGGCCCCCGGTCTTTCTCCTTCCCCCGCTGGGGGAAGGCCGGGATGGGGG
>NZ_JBGLYN010000076.1:0-33282 GCF_047304045.1 Variovorax sp. Varisp85 | reverse complement strand
GGGGGCCCAAGTAGCGCCGGCCGGCAGATCCATCTATCGAGCGCCGCTTGCCCCCACCCCTTCCCTCCCCCGGAAGGGGTGGGAGAAATGCCCGGGGGCTACGAAATCACGCGCAACGAGGGTTCACCAGCCTCCACACGGCCTATGACCGCCGCTCGCGCAAAGCCTTCGTCGCGGAAGATCTTCAGCACCGCATCGACCGCTTCGGGCGCACAGCTCACGAGCAGGCCGCCCGATGTCTGCGGATCGCTCAGCAAGTTCTGCGCGGTGGCCGGCAGGCCGGCTGCGAGTTCGATCTCTGCGCCATAACCCGCCCAGTTGCGCCCCGAGGCGCCAGTCACGAATCCTGCGCCAGCCATCGCCACCACGTTGTCGAGCAACGGCACCTTCGACCACTCGACCACCGCCCTCAGCTTTGCGCCGCGCGCCAGTTCGAGCGTGTGGCCCGCCAGCCCGAAGCCCGTGACGTCGGTCAGTGCGTGCACGCCGTCGAGCGCCGACAGCGCGATGCCCGGCGTGTTGAGCTTCGTCGTGTTCTCGATCAGCTGGCGGTAGCCCGTCTCGGACAGTTGCTCCTTCTTGAGCGCGGCCGACAGCACGCCCACGCCCAGCGGCTTGCCCAGCACCAGCACGTCGCCCGCCTTCGCATCGGCATTGCGCCGCACGCGGTCCGGGTGCACCAGACCCATCGCGACGAGGCCGTAGATCGGTTCGACCGAATCGATGGTGTGGCCGCCGGCAATCGGGATGCCAGCTGAGCGGCACACGTCCTGCCCGCCGCGTACGATCTCTGCGATGACTTCCACCGGCAGCTGGTTGATCGGCATGGCCACCAGGGCCAGCGCCATGATCGGCCGGCCGCCCATCGCGTACACGTCGCTGATCGCGTTGGTCGCGGCGATGCGGCCGAACTCGTAGGGATCGTCCACGATGGGCATGAAGAAGTCGGTGGTCGCGATCAGTGCCTGCTGGTCGTTGAGCCTGTACACAGCCGCGTCGTCGGCGGTCTCGATGCCCACCATGAGTTCGGGCGGAATCATGCCGCCGGCGTGGTTCTTCAGGATCTGCGACAGCACGCCGGGCGCGATCTTGCAGCCACAGCCACCGCCGTGCGAAAAACTCGTGAGGCGCAAGGGCGCGAGCGGGTTCATGAGCGTTGGGTTCATGGGCCGATTATCGAAGCGGCCCCGCTTTCTACAATCCCGTCCTTACCTTTCCCGTACCCGCTGCACGTTTTCGAGGCACATCCATGAAGAAGACAACTCTCACCCAGCTGGCGCTCGCGCTCGCCGTTTCCGTCGCCAGCTTCGGCGCCCTCGCCCAGGGCCTGCTGCGCGTCTCGGCCATTCCCGACGAGGCGCCCACCGAGCTGCAGCGCAAGTTCACCCCGCTGGGCGACTACCTCAAGAAGGAGACCGGCATGGACGTGCAGTTCACGCCCGTGACCGACTATGCAGCAGTGGTCGAGGGCCTGGCCACCAACAAGATCGACCTGGCCTGGCTCGGCGGCTTCACCTTCGTGCAGGCGCGCATTCGCACCAACGGCGGCGCGGTGCCGATCGTGCAGCGCGCAGAAGACGAGGTGTTCACCAGCAAGTTCATCGTGCCGGTGGACAGCACCGCGAAGACCCTGGCCGACCTGAAGGGCAAGACCTTCGCCTTCGGCGCGCCCTCGTCCACCTCGGGCAGCCTGATGCCGCGCTACTTCCTGCTGCAGGCCGGCATCAACCCCGAGAAGGACTTCAAGACGGTCGCCTTCTCGGGCGCGCACGACGCCACCGTGGCCTTCGTGGCCGCATCGCGCGCCGAGGCAGGCGTGCTCAACGCATCGGTGTGGGACAAGCTGGTCGAGTCGAAGAACCCCAACGCCGCCAAGGTGCGCGTGCTGGCAACCACGCCGACCTACTACGACTACAACTGGACGGTGCGCCCGGGCATGGACGCCACGCTGCAGAAGAAGCTGACCGACGCGTTCCTGAAGCTCGATCCGGCGAACCCGGCGCACAAGGAAATCATGGCGCTGCAACGTGCGAGCAAGTTCATCCCGACCAAGTCGTCGAACTACGACGGGATCGAGACGGCGGGGAAGTCGGCGGGTTTGATCAAGTGATTTTCTGGAAGGCGGGGGCACCCTCATCCCATACAGGGTCCGGCCGTTGGTTTTGGCTCCCTCTCCCTCTCCCGCTCGCGGGAGAGGGTTGGGGTGAGGGAACGCCCCCCGAAAGCCCCGCAGCGTGA
This sequence comes from Variovorax sp. Varisp85, assembly GCF_047304045.1. Classification (NCBI taxonomy): domain Bacteria; kingdom Pseudomonadati; phylum Pseudomonadota; class Betaproteobacteria; order Burkholderiales; family Comamonadaceae; genus Variovorax; species Variovorax sp. Varisp85. Next base: position 31,044 of record NZ_JBGLYN010000076.1, on the reverse strand, counting down.
GCTTCTCCCTCGATGCCATCGGCGTGGTCCACGCCAACGGCCAGCGCGCGCTGGCCGGAGTGACCCTCGCCGCGCAGGACGGCGAATGCATCGCCGTCATCGGCCCTTCGGGTGCCGGCAAGACCACGCTGCTGCGCGTACTCGGTGCGGCGCTGCGGCCCACGGAGGGCGCAGTGCAGGCATTGGGCGCACAGCCCTGGCAGTTGCCGGCCGCAGCGCTGAAGAAGCTGCGCGCCCGCATCGGCACCGTGCACCAGGCGCCACCGATCGCGCCACGCCTGCGCGTAGTCACCGCCGTGCTCACGGGCCGGCTCGGCGAATGGTCCACGCTGCGCGCGCTGGGCTCGCTGTTCTATCCCTCGGACATTGCCGGCGCGCACGAAGCGCTGTCGCGGCTGGCCATGGAAGACCGTCTGTTCGACCGCTGCGACCGCCTCTCGGGCGGGCAGCTGCAGCGCGTCGGCATCGCGCGCGCCCTGTACCAGCGCCCCGCCCTGCTGCTGGCCGATGAACCCGTGTCCGCGCTCGACCCCACGCTGGCCGACGCCGCCGTCGGCCAGCTCGTTGCGCAAAGCGAATCGACAGGGGCCACGCTGGTGGCCTCGCTGCATGCGGTGGACCTGGCGCTGCGCTGGTTCCCGCGCATCGTCGGCATGCGCAACGGGCAGGTGATGTTCGACCTGCCTGCCGCGCAAGTCACGGCCGCGATGCTCGACACGCTGTATGCGAGCGAAGGCGGCATCGCCATGCAGCGGCCGCTGCCGGCGGGCGCTGCGATGGAGGCGGCCTTCCACCGGCCGGACTGCCCTTGAGCTCGAACGCCATCGCGCAGCGCGACCCGCATGCGGCACGCCGGCTGGCCGGGTGGATCGCCGCGCTCGTCATCGCGTGGCCGATGCTGGCGCTGTCGGAGTTCAAGCCGTGGGCGCTGTTCGGCAGCGGCAACCTCGCCGTCATCGGCGGATTCCTGGCGGGCTTCTTTCCGCCCGAAGGCTCGCCCGCATTCCTCGCGATGCTCTTCAAGGCCACGCTCGAAACGCTGGCGATGGCCACGGCCGGCACCGCACTGGCGCTGCTGATCGGTGCGCCGCTCGGCTTCGTGACGACGCGTGCGCCGTCCATCTCGCGCATCGGCCCCGGGCCCGGCCGCATGCAGGCGGGCATCGTGCGGCAGGCCGCGCGCTGGCTGCTGATGGTGCTGCGCGCCATTCCGGAAATCGTCTGGGCGCTGCTGTTCGTGCGCGCGCTCGGGCTCGGCCCCGCCTCGGGCGTGCTGGCGCTGGCCATCACCTACGGCGGCATGCTGGGCAAGGTCTACGCGGAGATCCTCGAATCGACCGACACGCGCCCCGCGCGCGCCCTGCTCGAAAGCGGCAGCGGCCGGGTCGCGGCGCTGTGCTACGGCCTGCTGCCGAACACGGCGCAGGAGCTGGCTTCGTACACCGTCTACCGCTGGGAATGCGCGGTGCGCGCCTCGGTGGTGATGGGCTTCGTCGGCGCTGGCGGGCTGGGGCAGCTGATGGACCAGTCGATGAAGATGCTCAACGGCGGCGAGGCCAGCAGCATCCTGCTGGTGTTCCTCGCGCTGGTGTTGCTGGCCGACCTGCTGAGCAATGCACTGCGGAGGCTGCTGGCATGACGACGCCGCTGCCCCCGCGCCCGCCGCCGTGCTGGCGCTGCCGCATCGCGCTGCTGCTGATCGGCGCGGCGGTGGCCGCGAGCTTTGTCTACCTGGGCATCGACTACCGCGCGCTCGGCTCGTCGGAGTCGCTTCGGCTCATGGGCAGGTTCATCGCCGAGTTCTTCCCGCCCGACCTCTCGCCGGACTTCCTCGCCAAGGTGGGCAACGGTGCCTTGCAGACGCTGGCGGTGTCGGCCCTCGGTACGGTGCTGGCGGCCATTGCGGGTGCGGTGCTTGCGCTGCCTGCATCGGGCCGCACCGGCTGGCTGCCACGCCACGTGGCGCGATTCGTCCTCAACTTCCTGCGCAGCGTGCCCGAACTCGTGTGGGCCGCGCTGATGGTGCTGGCCGCGGGCATCGGCCCATTCGCCGGCGCGCTGGCCCTGTCGCTGCACACCACGGGCGTGCTGGGCCGCCTCTTCGCCGAAGCATTGGAAAACGCCCCGCGCGAACCCGAGCACGCGCTCACGCTCTCGGGCGCCAACGCGGTCACCGCCTTCAGCTACGCGAGCCTGCCCATCGTGCTGCCGCAATGGGTGGCCTACACGCTCTACCGATGGGAGATGAACATCCGCATGGCGGCCGTGCTGGGCTTCGTGGGCGGCGGCGGGCTGGGGCTGCTGCTGTACTTCCACCTGTCGATCTTCCAGCAGCAGCAGGCGATGACGGTGCTGATCGCGATGTTCGTGCTGGTCACCTTTGTCGACCTTGCCAGCGCTCGGTTGCGCAAGGGGCTGGGGCCTGCTTACGCTTGATGCGCTCCCGGTCAGGGGTGCGATCACGCCGACGGGGGACATTCGCGCAGGGGAGCACCCGGGGCCCTGTGCACGCACCCCGAACAGCAAGACCGACAATCGAGCCCATGAGGTTCCAGCCATGAGTCACCGCCAGCCCGTACGAGTCGCCGACCGCCACGCCTTCGACACGCTGATCGACGCCCGCTCGCCGGCCGAGTTCGCGCTCGACCACATTCCCGGCGCCATCAACTGCCCCGTGCTCGACGACGAGGAGCGGCACATCGTCGGCACCGTCTATGTGCAGACCGGCGCCTTCGAGGCCCGGCGCATCGGCGGCGCGATGGTCGCGGCCAACATCGCCAGGCACCTGCGCGAGACGCTGGCCGACCGGCCCGAGAACTGGAAGCCGCTGGTCTACTGCTGGCGCGGCGGCATGCGCAGCGGCTCGATGGTCACCTGGCTTCGTCTCGTCGGGTGGGATGCGCAGCAACTCGCGGGCGGCTACAAGAGCTTTCGCCGGCATGTGATCTCGCAAATCGACGCGCTGACGCCCAAGCTCGACCTGCGCGTGATCTGCGGCGCCACCGGCAGCGCGAAGACCCGCGTGCTGCATGCGCTGGCCGCGCGCGGTGCGCAGGTGCTCGACCTCGAAGATTTCGCCAGCCACAAGGGCTCGCTGCTGGGTTCGCTGCCGGGCGTGCCGCAGCCGTCGCAAAAGCATTTCGAGACGCGCATCGCGGCCGTGCTCGAAACCATCGACCTGTCGCGCCCGCTGTACGTCGAGGGCGAGAGCATTCGCATCGGGCGGCTGTCGCTGCCACTGTCGCTGGTGGCGCAGATGCGCGCGGCGCCGTGCATCGAGGTGTCCGCCACGCCCGAGGCGCGACTGGCCTACCTGCTGCGCGACTACGCCTACCTGGGCGACGACCGCAACGCGCTGGCCGACAAGCTCGGCGTGCTGAAGGAACTGCAGGGCAAGGAAACGGTGGCGCGCTGGCAGCAGTGGGCACACGAGGCCGACCTGCCGCACCTGTTCGCGGAACTGATGGCGCTGCACTACGACCCGCACTACCAGAAATCGCAGGAGCTGCACTTCCGCGCCTGGGCGCAGCGCCAGCGCGTGGCGGCGCCCGACCTGTCGGATCAGGGCATCGAGGCGGTGGCCGATGCAGTGCTGGCGCTCGGCGAACCTGCGAGCCCGTCGGCATAGAGCACGCCGCGCGGTGCGCGGCACAGGCCCCAGAAACGCAGGCCGCTGAGCTCGGCCATGCGCACACCCATCGAGGTCGGCGCGGAGATGGTCGCCATCGCCGCAATGCCCAGGCGCGCGCACTTGCGCACCAGTTCGTGGCTGCCGCGGCTGGACATCAGCACGAAGCCCGGCTCCTCGAGGCGGCCCGCCAGCGCGAGCTTGCCGAGCAGCTTGTCGAGCGCGTTGTGGCGGCCGACGTCTTCCATCAGGTCGGTGAGCTCGCCATCGATCGTGGCCCATGCGGCGGCATGGATCGCGCCGGCTTCGGCGTTGAGGATCTGGCGCGGCGGCATGGCGGCGAAGGCGCGCAGCACGGTGGCCAGATCGATGCGCTCGATCCAGTCGCGCGGCGGCACGCGCTGCGGCGTGAGGTCCAGCCCCGCGAAACTCTCGACACCGCACACGCCGCAGCCGGTACGACCCGCGAGGCTGCGGCGGCGGTCTTTCAGGCGCTCGAAGCTGCGCGTGGAAATCTCGAGCTGCACCTCGATGCCGGGCATGCCTTCGGGCAGGCCCGCGTCGGTGGCATCGACCGTGCGCGCCTCGACGCCGCGGCAGTCGGCCGCGGTGTCGAGGATGCCTTCGCTCAGTGCGAAGCCGAGCGCGAAGGCTTCGAGGTCTTGCGGCGTGGCCATCATCACCGCATGCGAGACGCCGTTGAACACCAGCGCCACCGGCACTTCGGCCGCCAGCGTGTCGTCGCGCACCACGCCTTCGGGCGCAACGCCGCGCTCGCCGAAGACATGCACGGCATGCCGCGAAAGCGGCGGCAGGGCGTCTTCGGGATCGGCGAGATTGGCGAGGTCTGGCTTCGACATGGTGGCTCCGGGTGGGCCTGCCATTGTCTGCTCAGTCGCGGTTCTCGTCCGCAAGGGGCGGCAGCGTTTGCACCTGGGCCCGTCCGGGCGCCTGGAGGTGTGCCACCCAGCGGTCGTCGTACTGCACCACCCGCACCCAGCCGGGGCCGCGCACGCCGCCGATGGCCGCATCGCCCATCAGCGTGAGCCGGCGCATCAGCACGCTGGCGCCCTGCCCTAGCCGCTTGCCCAGGCGCGGCAGCGAGACGCCGGTGCCGTCGGGCTCCTGCGCGAGCATGCGCAGGATGGCCACCGACAGGCTGTCCTGCAGCAGGGCACTCATGCCGCCACCATGCCGTCGGCTTCGTCCTCCGCCAGTTTCTGGATCGGCAGCTCGTGCGGCACCAGCACCACGGGAATGGACTTGGAAGTCGGCGTGCCCGCGTTCTCGGCCACCGACGACAGCGGCACCAGTGGGTTCGTTTCGGGGTAGTAGGCCGCGAGGTTGCCGCGCGGGATGTCGTACGCCACCAGCCTGAAACGGTCGGCGCGGCGCTCCTGGCCGTCGTTCCACACCGTCTGCAGATCGACCCAGTCGCCGTCCTTCATGCCCAGCGCCCGGATGTCCTCGGCGTTGATGAAGACCACGCGACGCTGGCCGAACACGCCGCGGTAGCGGTCGTCCATGCCGTAGATGGTGGTGTTGTACTGATCGTGCGAACGCGTGGTCAGCAGCGTGAAGACGATGGTGTCGCCCTTCTTCGCAAAGCGCGCGCGGGCGCGGTGCGAATGGGTGTCCAGCGGCACGGCGTGCGTGAAGAACACGGCCTTCTTCGACGCGGTGTTCCACACCCGCTCGCTCGCGGTGTTGCGCAGGCGGAAGCCGCCGGGGTGCGCGACACGCGCATTGAAATCCTTGAAGTCGTCGAACACGGCTTCGATCTTGTCGCGGATGCGGGCGTAGTCTTCGATCAGCGACAGCCACGGCGTCTTGCTGCGCGCGCCGAGGGTGGCGTCAGCAAGCCGCGCCACGATGGCCGGCTCGGACAGCAGGTGCTCCGACGCGGGCGGGTTGATGCCCATCGAGATGTGCACCATGCTCATCGAGTCTTCCACCGTCACGCCCTGGGGGCCGCCGGCCTGCATGTCGATCTCGGTGCGCCCCAGGCACGGCAGAATGATCGCCTCGCGCCCGTGGATCACGTGGCTGCGGTTGAGCTTGGTGGTCACGTGCACCGTGAGGTCGCACTTCTGCAGGCCCTTCCAGGTCTGGTAGGTGTCGGGCGTGGCCGCCGCGAAGTTGCCGCCGAGCGCGAAGAACACCTTGCCCTTGCCCTCGAGCATGAGTTGTATGGCCTCGACCGTGTCGACGCCATTGCGGCGCGGCGGCTCGAAACCGAACACCTGCTGCAGCCGATCGAGCAGCGCGGCAGGCGGCTTTTCCCAGATACCCATGGTGCGGTCGCCCTGCACGTTGCTGTGGCCGCGCACCGGGCAGGCGCCCGCGCCTTCGCGCCCCATGTGGCCGCACAGCATGAGCCAGTTGCCGATCATCTGGATGGTGGCCACCGAATGCTGGTGCTGCGTGATGCCCATGCCCCAGCAGGCGATGACCCTCTTCGCACCCAGGTACACGTCGGCCGCGGCGCGGATCTGCGCTTCGCTCAGCCCCGACTCCTGCACCAGGATGTCCCACGACTCGGCACGCAGGTCGGCCGCCAGAGCCTCGAAGCCGGTGGTGTGCGTGGCGATGAATTCATGGTCGAGCACCGGAGGCTCGCCGCGCGCCACGGCTGCGTCCTCGCGCTCGACGACGTGCTTCATCATCCCCTTGACGGCGGCAAAGTCGCCGCCCACGCGCAGCTGGAAGTAGTGCGTGCTGATGGGCGTGGAGCCCATGGTCGCCATCTCGAGCTTGTCCTGCGGATCGGCGAAGCGCTCCAGCCCGCGCTCGCGCAGCGGGTTGAAGCTCACGATGCGCGCGCCGCGCTTCGAGGCCGCGCGCAATTCGCCGAGCATGCGCGGATGGTTGGTGCCGGGGTTCTGGCCGAAGATGAAGATCGCGTCGGCCTTCTCGAAGTCATCGAGCGTGACCGTGCCCTTGCCCACGCCGAACTGCGGGCGCATGCCGCTGCCGCTGGGCTCGTGGCACATGTTCGAGCAGTCGGGAAAATTGTTGGTGCCGTACTCGCGCACGAACAGCTGGTAGAGGAAGGCGGCCTCGTTGCTCGCGCGGCCCGAGGTATAGAAGATGGCCTGGTCCGGATCAGGCAGCGCGTTCAGGTGCTTCGCGATGCGCGCGAAGGCGTCGTCCCATTCGATCGGCACGTACTTGTCGCTGGCCGCGTCGTACGCCATCGGGTGCGTGAGGCGGCCCTGGTCCTCGAGCCAGAAATCGCTCTGCTCGGCCAGTTGCGCCACGGTGTGCTTTGCAAAGAGTTCCGGGCCGGCACGCCGCGCAGTGGCTTCGGCCGCCACGGCCTTGACGCCGTTCTCGCAGAACTCGAACGTGGAGGCATGGTTGCGGTCGGGCCAGGCGCAGCCCGGGCAGTCGAAACCGTCCGGCTGGTTGGCCGAGAGCAGCGTCTTCGCGCCCTTGATGGGAATGTCCTGCCGCAGCAGCGCGTTGGTCACGCTGCGCAATGCGCCCCAACCGCCCGCGGGGCCCTTGTAAAACTCGATCTTCTGCTCACTGCTCATGCCGGCGAGTGTTCGCCGTGGGCCTGCGGAGCGTCAAATTGAATCGGGACATGCGGCGATTCAAAAAGGAAATGAAGCGAGGTCTCAGGCGCCTCGCGTGTCTTGCATCAGCAGCCCGCGCAACTTGCTGCGCAGCGGCGTCTCTTCCACAGCCTGCACGCCGGCGATCTCGCGCAACGCGAAGTCGCGGCTTTCAGCCGTGCGCAGGTCGATCTCGCGCACCACCTGCCCGTCCTTGTAGACAAAGGCCACGTCAGCCAGCGCGAGCACGTCCTCGATGTCGTGCGTGATCATCAGCACGGGAATGCCCCATTGCCTGCGCACTTGCGCGAGTTCGTTGCGCAACTCCGCGCGCAGCATGGGGTTGAGCGCGGCGAAGGGTTCGTCGAGCAGCAGCACCTGCGGCTCGCAGGCCAGCGCGCGCGCGAGCGCCACGCGCTGCTGCTGGCCGCCCGAGAGGTTCTGCGGCCGGCTGTCGGCCAGCGCCCCGAGGCCGAAGCTTTCGAGCAGGGCCTGCACGCGCTCGGCGTCTTTGGCGGCCGGCTTGCGACGGTGCCATGCGGTCAAGCCGAAGCCCACGTTCTCGCGCACGCTCAGGTGCGGGAACAGTGCGTAGTGCTGGAACAGGTAGCCGATGCGCCGCGCCGGTGCGGGCACGTCGATGCCCTGGGCCGCGTCGTACAGCGTGCGACCGTCGAGCCGCACGTGGCCGGCGCTGGGATGCAGCAGGCCGGCAATGGCCTGCAAGGTCAGCGACTTGCCTGCACCCGAAGGGCCGTAGAGCGCGGCGAAGGGCACGTCCGTGGCGAAACGCACGGCCAGATCGAAACGCCGGCGGCCGTCGGCTACCGTGAGCTTCAGGTCGACATCGATCATCCTTGCTGCTCCGGCGTTCTGGGGCGTGATACGCGTTTCGTTCCGGGGTGCGTGCGCAGGCCACCGGGTACTCCCCTCCGCGAATGTCCCCCGCTTCGCTCCTCCTTTATTTCGCTGCGGGGAGCACCCGGTGCCCTGCGCACAGGGCACGCTGCTGGTGTACCGCCGATCAACGACTGCTCTGTCCAACGCTCACGCCGATGGGGTGCCTTGCGCAGCGAAATAAAGGAGGAGGCCGCAGGCCGGGGGACATTCGCGGAGCAAGGTACCCCGTCGGCGTGAGCGCACCCCGAAGCACCCACAACGCGACGCATGAAACAACAGGATCTCATCTCGGGAGTCACGGCTTCCCGAACCCGTAACGCGTAAGCACTTCCTGCGCGGCGGGCGTCGAAAGAAAGGCGATGAAGTCACCGGCCAGCGCCTTCTGCCTGCTCTCGGCCACCACGGCGATGGGATACGTCACTGGCGTGTGGCCGTTGGGCGTGAAGGCGATCTTCACCTTGTCGCCGGCCACGGCCGCATCGGTACGGTAGACGAAGCCGGCCTCGACCTCGCCGCGGCTCACGTAGTCGAGCACCTGGCGCACGCTGTCGGCCTGCACGAACTTCGGTTCGAGCGCGGTCCAGAGGTTGGCGCTGTCCAGCACCTGCTTGGTGTAGCGGCCGACCGGGACGGTGGCGACCTTGCCGACGGCGATCTTCTTCACGTTCGCGCCGCCCAGGTCCTGCAGCGTCTTGACGCCCACGCCCTCCTTGGCGGGTTCAATGAGCACCAGGCTGTTGGTGACGAAGTCCTTGCGCGTGGCGGCGTCGACGGCCTTTTGCTCGACACCGCGGTTCATCGTTTCCTGGTCGGCGCTGGCGAACACGTCCACCGGCGCGCCCTGGCCGATCTGCTGCAGCAGCACGCCCGAGGCGGCGAAGTTGAAGCGCACCGTGGCGCCGGCCTTGGAAGCTTCGAACCTCGGCCCGATTTCCTTGAACGCGTCGGTCAGGCTCGCGGCGGCGGACACGGTGATCTGCTGCGCGCCTGCAGCCAGCGGCAGGGCGAGTGCGAGAACCAACGACAGAAGGCGGAACGGGCGCATGGTCAACTCCGGAATGATGGAGACGAAATCAGCGAAGCGAGAAGAAGCGGCTCGACAGCACCAGCACGGTGATCGACAGCAGCGAGGTCACGACGACCAGCAGCAGCGCGAGGTCGTCATGCCCGGCCTGCACAGCGTCGTAGATGGCCATCGACAGCGTCTGGGTCTGCTTGGGAATGGAGCCGGCCACCATCAGCGACGCACCGAACTCACCCATCGCGCGTGCGAACGCGAGCAGTGTGCCGGCCAGGATGCCGGGCCACGCCAGCGGCAGCGTGACGCGTAGGAAAACCGACAGCGGCGACTGCCGCAGCGTGCTGGCTGCGGCTTCGAGCGATCGGTCCACACCCGAGAATGCCGCGCTGGCCGACTTGAGTACCAGGGGCAACGCCACCACGGCCGAGGCCACCACGGCGCCGTGCCAGCTGAAGATGATGGTGTAGTCGAGGTGCTCGCGCAGCCACGCACCCAGCGGGCTGCGGCGCCCGGCCGCCACGAGGATGGCGTAGCCGATCACCGTGGGCGGCAGTACCAGCGGCAGCATGAACACGGCCTCGAGCACGGTGGCGCCGAAGAACTTCTTGCGTGCGAACACCCAGCCCAGCGCCACGCCCGCAATCAGCGCCAGCACGGTCGCGACCGCGGCGACCTTGAGCGACAGTGCCAGGGGTGACCAGTCGGTCGAGGCGATGAGGGCATTCGTCGTATTCATTGGGATACGACGGGATTGTTGCACGACGGACGCTGCCTCACCGCGAAGATGCACGGCGTGAGCTGCCCCATATACCGATCGATATAGCGTTACGGTGCCAGCAGCCGCGTCAGCGCACGGATGTCCGCCGCCGTGGCCAGCTTCGCCGCGTTTTCGATGGCACGGTAGTGCCTGACGACTTCCTCGCCCACCGGCGTGAGCGCGGTGCCGCCGCCGCGCGAGCCGCCGGCCGCGGTGTTCACGGCCGGCGAGACCAGTGCCTGGTTCATCTCGTCGATCAGCATCCACGCCCTGCGGTACGACATGCCCAGCAGGCGGGCCGCCGCCGAGATCGAACCGGTCTCGGCCACCGCTTCGAGCACGGCGATCTTGCCGGGGCCGATGGCGATGGCGTCGTCCCGGTATACGCGCAGACGGAACTGGACTTTGGATTTCATTTGGCGCGAAGGGTAAACCATGCCGCAAGGCTCGGCTCCCTTCGCGAAGCCCCGGGAAAGCGTTCCTAGTGGAAGAACTTCGCCGCGCTCACCAGCGTCTTGTAGACGCCCCAGGCCAACGGAATACCCACTGCCACCCATGCCAGCGCCACGACCGCAGGGCTCACCGTGTCGGCGCGGCCAGAGCCGCTGCCTACTTCGGCCGCAGAGGCCTTTTCGTGCGCCAGCCTCTTCTCGACCGCCAGTTCGGCATCGGTCATGAAGTGCTTGTCGGCCACCGGGCGCACCAGCAGGTTGGCGATGAAGCCGATCACCAGCATGCCCACGAGGATGTACATGGTCTGGTTGTAGACCTGCTCGCGCGGCAGGCCCAGGCCCAGTTGGTACTCGCGCATGTAGTTCACCACCACCGGGCCGAGGATGCCGGCCGTGGCCCACGCGGTGAGCAGGCGGCCATGGATGGCGCCCACGAACTGCGTGCCGAACAGGTCGGCGAGGTACGCCGGCACCGTGGCGAAGCCGCCGCCGTACATCGACACGATCACGCAGCAGGCGCCCACGAACAGCAGCTTGCTGCCCGCGCCGGCCGACGAGGGAATGCTCGCGTACAGGATGCCGCCGAGCACGAAGAACACCGTGTAGGTGAGCTTGCGGCCCAGCTTGTCCGACAGGCTGGCCCACACGAAGCGCCCGCCGATGTTGAACAGCGACAGCAGCGCCGTGAAGCCGCCCGCCACCACCGCGATGGCCGCGAGTTGCGTCTTGTCGAGCTGTCCGTACTTGGCCGGCAGGTCGATGAGCGCGCCGCCGAACACTTCCTGCAGCATCGGCGAGGCCATGCCGATCACGCCGATGCCGGCGCTCACGTTCATGCACAGCACCAGCCACACGAGCCAGAACTGCGGAATGCCCCAGACCTTCTTCACGTGCACGTGGCGCTGCGTGATCATGGTGTTGCTGGTCTGCGCCGGGGGCGGCGTCCAGCCTTCGGGCTTCCAGCCCGAGGGCGGCACGCGGTAGCCGAGCGCACCAGCCATCATGAACACGAAGTAGCCGAGCGCCATGACCACGAAGGTCTGCATCACACCCACGTCGGTGGCCGTGCTGAAGCGCTTCATCAGGTCGACCGCCAGCGGCGAGCCGATCATCGCGCCGCCGCCGAAGCCCATGATGGCCATGCCGGTGGCCATGCCGCGTCGGTCGGGGAACCACTTGATCAGCGTGCTCACCGGCGAGATGTAGCCGAGCCCGAGGCCGATGCCGCCGATCACGCCCGAGCCGAGGATCATCAGCCAGAACTGGTGCAGGTGGATGCCCACCGCCGACAACAGCATGCCGCCGCACCAGCACAGCGCCGACACCACGCCGGCCTTGCGCGGGCCCGCGCGTTCGAGCCAGCCGCCCCACAGGGCCGCCGAGCAGCCGAGGAAGACGAAGAACAGCGTGTACATCCAGCCCAGCGTGGCCACGCGCCAGTCGCAGTTCGTGGCGAACAGCTCGGCGAAGAAGCTCATGTCCTTGGCGCAGGCCTGGGCGCCGGTGCCGGCCGTGCCGAGCGCTTTCGACAGCGGCAGCCAGAACACCGAGAAGCCATACGCCATGCCGATGCACAGGTGAATAGCCAATGCGGCGGGCGGCACCAGCCAGCGGTTGAAGCCAGGGCCCGCGATGATGCGTTCCTTTTCCAGGAAGCCAGGTTGCGGTTGCGCCCCTCCTCCGACGATGCGATCTCCATCGAGAACGCCTGCAGTTAAGCCTGCCATATTTCTCCTTGTTGGCCGGATTTGTAACTCTTGTGTTTGAATCCGGGCCGAGGAGTGTGTCAGAACGTTTCTCGCTCCGTCAAATTCGTTCGGCGCATCGGCCGATTCAATAACTAAATGCCCGGCCGGTGCTCAGTCGCCGAGCGCCCCGCTGTGGATACGCACCTGCTCACGCCACTCGGGGGTTTGCAGGAAGGCCAGCGCGGCTTCGAGCGCGCGCGAGGAGCGCACGCCGTCCTGCGTCATGAAGCCGATCGGCGTGAGCACTTCGGGCGCCACCAGCGGCAGCGCCTCCAGCTCACGATGGCTGCGCACGGCCGCGACCATGGCGCCCGGAAGCACGCTGCTGACCGTGCCCGCGCTGACCGCGAGCGCGAGCGCGAGCACGGAGTTGGTCTCGATGGCGGGCGCCACCGGAACGCCGGCTTCGCGCAGCGCCTGGTCCATGATGGCGCGGTTGTGCATGTCGGTCGTGAGCAGGCACAGCGGCAGCTTGCCGGCCTCGGCCCAGGTGATGGGTTGGCCGATGCGCAGTTCGTCCACAGAGGGCGTTTCGGCGCGCCGCAGGAGGAAGTAGTGCTCGACGCTCTGCGGCCAGGCCGTGAGCTTGATGCCCGGCAGGTGCATGCGCTCCGTGTAGCCGAGCGCAAGGTCGATCGAAAGGCTTTCGAGCCCCGTCTCCAGTTCCTGCGAGCTCATCGACAGCACGACCGGCAGGATGCCCGGATGCCGCTGGTTCAGCATGGCGGCGAAGCGCGAGAGCATCGGAATAGCGGTAGGCACCGCGGCCATGCGCAGGCGACCGTGCGGATTGTCCACATCGCTGCGCAACTCCTGCAGCAGCACTTCGTTGTCGCGCAGCATGCGCTGCGCCGTGGCCAGCACGCGCTCGCCCTCGTGTGTGAGGCCGACATAGACGCGCGCACGCTTGACGATGACCACGCCGAACTCGGTTTCGAGCGCGCGCAGCGCGTTCGACAGCGCCGGCTGCGTGATGTGGCAAGCCTGCGCGGCGCGGCCGAAGTGCTTGTGCTCGTTGAGCGCCACCAGGTAGCGCATCGAGGCGAGCAGGTTCATGCCTGTGGCTCCGGCGCGTGTCGTGTCGCGGGGTGCTTGTGTTCGGGGTGCATGCCAAGGGCACCGGGTGGCTCCCGCAGCGAAATAAAGGAGGAGGCAGCAGGCCGGGGGACATTCGCGGAGCAAGGCACCCCGTCGGCGTGACCGCGCCCCGAACAACGACGCACATCACGCACAACGCACCCAATCGAAAAGCAGGGCGTCATCCCTCAGGTGTTCTTGCTGATCGAGATCGTCGGAAACTTGGAGGAAAAATCCTTCGCCTTCTCGGCGATGCCCACGGCCACGCGGCGTGCAACGGCCTTGTAGATGCCGGCCACGTCGCCGTCCGGATCGGACACCACGGTGGGCGCGCCGCTGTCGGCCTGCAGGCGGATCTTGATGTCCAGCGGCAATGCACCCAGGTATTCCATCTGGTACTCGGCCGCCATCTTCCTGCCGCCATCCGCGCCGAAGATGTGCTCCGCATGGCCGCAGTTCGAGCAGATGTGCACCGCCATGTTCTCGACGATGCCGAGGATCGGCACGCCGACCTTCTCGAACATCTTGATGCCCTTCTTCGCATCGAGCAGCGCGATGTCCTGCGGCGTGGTGACGATCACCGCGCCCGTCATCGGCACGCGCTGGCTGAGCGTGAGCTGGATGTCGCCGGTGCCCGGGGGCATGTCGACGATGAGGTAGTCGAGGTCTTTCCAGTTGGTCTGGCGCAGCAGCTGCTCCAGCGCCTGCGTGGCCATGGGGCCGCGCCAGACCATGGCCTGGTCGGGGTCGACCAGGAAGCCGATGGACATCACCTGCACGCCGTGGCGCTCCATGGGCTCCATGGTCTTGCCGTCGGCGCTTTCGGGGCGGCCCTCGATGCCCATCATCATGGGCTGGCTCGGGCCGTAGATGTCGGCGTCGAGCAGGCCGACCGTGGCGCCCTCGGACGCCAGCGCCAGCGCCAGGTTGGCCGCCGTGGTGCTTTTGCCCACGCCACCCTTGCCCGAGGCCACCGCGACGATGTTCTTGACGTTGGGCATCAGCTGCACGCCGCGCTGCACCGCATGGCTGATGACCTTGGTGACGACGTTGACCGACACGTTCTCCACGCCCGGTACCGTCTTGGCGGCCGCCACCAGCGCCTTTCGGATGGCCGCGTGCTGGCTCTTCGCCGGATAACCGAGTTCGAGGTCGAACGAGACGTCGCCCTCCGCTATCTGCAGGTTCTTGAGCGACCGGCTCGCCACGAATTCCTTGCCGGTGTTAGGGTCCGCGACGGCCTTGAGCGCGTCCATGAGCCCTTCTGGGGTGAGTGCCATTGATCAAACTCCTGAATGGCCGGTAGTCTAGTGGCTCGCCCCCAGGCTTCGCGCACTTCGTGTCGCTTCTCCCGCCCCCTACCGGGGGCAACACCAGCGGCCCGGCAAAGCCGGTTCCGCGGTGTTCCGCAAGAAAACGGGGAATCCAGGTCTGCTTTCAATGGCTCATGGCAACGACAAAATGACAGAGACCAGTCCCGCCACCGGCCTCCTGCTCACCGGGGGCGGCGCCCGGGCCGCCTACCAGGTCGGCGTGCTCGAAGCCATTGCCGACATCCGCCGCGCGGCCGGACCGGCGGCCACCGGCACCGGCAATCCCTTCGACGTCATCACCGGCACCTCCGCCGGCGCCATCAACGCGGCCGCGCTGGCCTGCGGCGCCGACGACTTCGACCAGGTGGTGGCGAACATCGCCGAGGTCTGGAGCCGGTTCCGCGCCGAACAGGTGTACCGCGCCGATTCGCTCTCGGTGATCGGCAGCGGCACGCGCTGGCGCATGCTGCTCGGGTTCGGGCGCTTCGCGGCCAACTGGATGCGCATCAAGCCGAAGTCGCTGCTCGACAACGCACCGCTTGCCGAGCTTCTGCAGCGCATGGTGCCGCTCGAGCGGCTGCCGCAGCTCATGAAGGACGGCCACCTGCAGGCGCTGGCCGTGACCGCGTCGAGCTACAGCTCGGGCGAGCACGTCACCTTCTTCGAGGCTGCCGTGCCGATGGAGCCGTGGGTGCGGTCGCAGCGCCTGTCGGTACGCGACCGCATCACGCATGCGCACCTGCTGGCTTCGTCGGCCATTCCCTTCGTGTTTCCGGCCACGGCCCTGCCGATGCAAGGCCACATCGAATACTTCGGCGACGGTTCGATGCGCCAGTCGGCGCCCATCGCGGCAGCGATCCACCTCGGCGCGCAGCGCATCGTGGTGATCGGCGCGGGCCGCATGCACGAGCCGCGCGACACCACGGCGCCCAACACCCACAGCGGCTATCCGACGATGGCGCAGATCGCGGGCCATGCGCTGTCGAGCATCTTTCTCGATGCGCTGGCAGTCGACATCGAGCGGCTGCGCCGCATCAACCACACGCTGGGGCTGGTTCCCGAAGAGGCGCGCGCGGCGAGCACGCTGCGCCCGCTCGACCTGCTGGTGATCTCGCCGTCGGAACGGCTCGACGTGATCGCGGCACGCCATGTCGATGCCCTGCCGGGCGCGGTGCGGCACCTGCTGGGCGGCTCGAAGGTGGCGGCCGACGTGAAGGGCGGCGCTCTGGCGAGCTACCTGCTGTTCGACTCGGCGTACACGCGCGACTTGATGGCGCTCGGACGCGCAGATGCGATGCGGCAGCGCGACGAAGTGCTCCGGTTCTTCGGGTGGGAGACGCTCGCCGCGACGTGAGCCCCGCTTCCCGGCCGTCGGGCGGGCGCGCTCAGCCCCCTTCGGAAATGCCCAGTTCGGAACACACCCGCCCCAGCAGCGCCCTCAGCGATGCCACTTCGGCTTCGAGCCGCGCCACATTGGCCTTCAGCGCCGCGACCTCGCCGAGCGACACATCGTGACCGGCGTGCGATGCCTCGGACGCCGGCCCCGCCACCTCTTCCGCCGGCGCACCGCTCAGCAGATGCGCCCAGCGGCTTTCTCGCGCGCCGGGCAGGCGTGCCAGCTTCACCACCAGCGCACCGGCCGGACGCTCCGCCAGTTCGTCGAGGAAGCCTTCGACCGACGAGATGTCGGCGAAGTTGTGCATGCGGTCGCAGGCGATGCGCAGTTCGCCCGCCGTCTGCGGCCCGCGCAGCATCAGCACGGTGAGCAGGATGACCGACTGCGACGGAATGCGCAGCACGCGGTCGACGTTGTGCTCGTAGCGGAAGGCACGCCCGCCGCTGGTTTCGGCGACGAGGCTGTAGCCCTTCAGGCTGTCGATGGCGGCCTGCACCTGCGACTCGGTGAGTTCGAGCACCGGGTTGCGGCTGGTCTTCTGGTTGCAGCCCGACACCAGCGAATTGAGCGTAAGCGGGTAGCTGTCGGGCACGGTGCGCTGCTTTTCGGCGAGCACGCCGAGCACGCGGGTTTCGAGGAGGGACAGGACGGGCAGCGATGGGGTGGACATGGCTCGGGCAAGGATCGATGGTGAAAACGCGAAGGGCGGCAACCGCACTCAAGGCGACGCTATGCCGAGCATAGGCCCCAGCTCCCGCACGAAGTCGCTCCGGTGCAGCGCAGCCGAATGCAGGGCCGAGACCGTGCCGTCGAGGTACAGCGCATCGCGGCAGTGGAGCACGTCGCGAAAGTACAGCGCGAACTCGTGGAAATTCACCGGCTTTTCGCTGATGACGAAGATGGCCGTGTGGCCGATCACGCCGACGCCGTTGCGGATCTTGCGCGAATCGGAATGGGGAATGAAGGCGGGATGCACGACCCCATGGCGCAGCAGCAGCGGACCCGACTGCGTCGCGAGGTGCACGCCCTTGGCCAGCGCCGGATATTCCGACGACTCGACCACCCGCGGCCCCGCGTCCGAGACGAGGAACACACCGTTGGGCTTGAGGAAGAAGTTGCCCACGCCATCCGCCAGGTTGAGCGGCGCTTCTTCGCGGCCGTCACGTACAAGCAGGCCGACCGGGGAAAAGTCCTCGTGGTACATGCCGGCGTTCACCGCGAAGTCCAGTTGCCGGTGGCGCTCCTTCAGCCAGGCATCGAGCCGGTCGAAGCGCTTGAACGGCACGCCTGCGTCGTCGCGCAGGAACAGCTCGAGCCGCTCGATGCGCAGGTCGACCTTCACCACGGTGAAGCGCGGGTCGGCCGCCGCGAGGCCTGCGAACAGCAGGGCCGCCAGGAGCAGCAGAAGCTTTCTCATGCAGCCCTGCGAGCCCTGCCTGCGCCGCTCAACCGCCGTTGATGCGGCTGACCAGCGCCTTGGTGAACGCCGCCGTGCCCGCCGTACCGCCCAGGTCGCCCGTGCGCACCTTGTCGATGTTCAGCGTCTCGTCGATGGCCTTGCGCAGGCGCGTGGCCAGCTCGGGCAGCTTCACGTGGTCGAGCATCAGCGCGGCGGCCAGCAGCAGCGCGGTCGGGTTGGCGATGCCCTTGCCGGCGATGTCGGGCGCGGAGCCGTGCACCGCCTCGAAGATCGCGGCGTCGGTGCCGATGTTGGCGCCGGGCGCCATGCCCAGGCCGCCGACCAGGCCCGCCACGAGGTCGGACAGGATGTCGCCGAACAGGTTGGTGGTGACCAGCATGTCGAACTGCCAGGGGTTGAGCACCAGCTTCATCGCGCAGGCGTCGATGATGACCGTGTCGAGCTCGAACCTGCCCTTGTATTTCTTCTCGTAGAGGTCGAGGCCGGTCTCCAGGAAGATGCCGGTAAGCGCCTTCATGATGTTGGCCTTGTGCACGATCGTGACCTTCTTGCGGCCCGTTGCCACGGCGGTGTCGAAGGCGTACTCCAGCAGGCGGCGGCTGCCCTGGCGAGTGTTGATGCCGGTGGCCATGGCCACGGCGTGCGGGTCGCCGTCGATGGGCACGTAGTGCTCGTGGCCGATGTAGAGGCCTTCGAGGTTCTCGCGCACAACCACCAGGTCGATCTTGTCGAAGCGGCCGCCGGGAATGATGGTGCGCGCCGGGCGCAGGTTGGCATACAGCTGGAACTCTTCGCGCAGCCGCACGTTCGACGAGCGGTAGCCGCCGCCCGACGGCGTCTCCAGCGGGCCCTTCAGGGCGAGGCGGGTGCGGCGGATGCTGTCGAGCGTGGCTTGCGGCAGCGGATCGCCCGAGGCCTTGACGCCGCCCAGGCCGGCGATCTGGGTGTCCCAGGCGAAGGGGGCCTTCAGCGCGTCGAGCGCGGCCAACGTGGCGTCGACAATTTCGGGGCCGATGCCATCACCGGGGATGAGGGTTGCGGGAATGGGAGTGGTCATGGAAAGCGCCCTTGTGAGGTCAGGTGAGTGAGGAGTCGCGGCCAGTGCGGCGCGAAGGCGGAAGAATAACGCCGGCCCATTGCGCCGGCGAGGCGCCAGAATCGGCCGAAAGGGTCATTCGCGGGCCAGCCACGCAAGCGCCTCGTCACGCGAGGTGAAGAACCGGCAGAAGTGCCCGCGCCGGGCTTCCCGCAGGTATTCCTCGAAGCGTGCGCCGTGATCGGCGAGCGGCGACATCACCACCGCGGTTCGCAGCCGGTAGGTCTGCAGCTTCTGGAGGAACTCGCCCGCGAAACGCGTCCGAAGCTCGAAGAATGGGGGCGGGAGCACGCCCGCATCGAGCAGCAGGCGGTCGGTGTCGTGCGACATGCAGGCGCCGACCAGGTCCGTGGCCTCGCCAACGTTCTGCAGCGGCGACGTCCATTCGAGGACGACGAAGGGACCGATCTGGTGGCGGATGGCATTCAAGGGCATCGGGGATCTCAGGGATTTCAGTGGCTTGGGGGCCATGGGGTGGACGGCCGGATTCTCGCGGGCGCCCAGTTCCTGATCGATTTCCCTGGCGTCGCGGTGGTTGCAGGCGAATGGGGCGATGCTGCCACCAAACACCCGGCCGGACGCGGGGCGCACGCGGCCACCTAAAATGCCCGGTTCCCCGTCCGTCTCACCTCCGAGTCACTCCCGAAAGCGCCCTCCCCGATGTCCGCCCCGCGCAAGCTCTTCGTCACCACCGCCCTGCCGTATGCCAACGGCAAGTTCCACATCGGCCACATGATGGAATACATCCAGGCCGACATCTGGGTGCGGAACCAGCGAATGAATGGCGCCGAGGTCAACTTCGTCTGTGCCGACGACGCCCACGGCGCGGCCATCACCATCGCGGCCGACAAGGCCGGCGTGACGCCGCAGGCCTTCGTGGCCGAGATCGCCGCGGGCCGCAAGCCCTACCTCGACGGCTACTACATCTCGTTCGACAACTGGCACTCGACCGACGCGCCCGAGAACCACCAGCTCGCGCAGGACATCTACCGCGACCTGCGCGCCAACGGCCTCATCGAGACCAAGAGCGTGGAGCAGTTCTACGACCCCGAAAAGGGCATGTTCCTGGCCGACCGCTTCATCAAGGGCGAGTGCCCCAACTGCCATTCGAAGGACCAGTACGGCGACAACTGCGAGGTGTGCGGCGCCGTGTACGCGCCCACCGAGCTGATCAATCCCTACTCGGCGCTGTCGGGTGCCAAGCCCGAGCTGCGCAGCTCGGACCACTTCTTCTTCAAGCTGTCGGACCCGCGCTGCGAGGCCTACCTGAAGGAATGGACTGCCGCTGCCGGCCACGTTCAGAGCGAGGTGCAGAACAAGATCCGCGAGTGGCTCTACAAGGACGACGAAGGCAAGGGCGGCCTCGGCGACTGGGACATCAGCCGCGACGCGCCCTACTTCGGCATCGAAATCCCCGATGCGCCGGGCAAGTACTTCTACGTATGGTTGGACGCGCCCGTGGGCTACCTGGCGTCGCTGAAGAACCTGCTCGACAAGCGCTGCATCGAGCTCGGCGGCGACGGCATCTCGTACACCGAGTACATGGCCGACCCCGACCTGGAGCAGGTGCACTTCATCGGCAAGGACATCATTACCTTCCACACGCTGTTCTGGCCCGCGATGCTGCACTTCAGCGGCCGCAAGGCGCCCGATGCCGTGTACGTGCACGGCCACCTGACGGTGAGCGGCGAGAAGATGAGCAAGAGCCGCGGCACGGGCATCGACCCGCTGAAGTACCTGTCGATCGGGCTCGACCCCGAATGGCTGCGCTACTACATCGCGGCCAAGCTCAACGGCCGCAACGAGGACATCGACTTCAACCCCGAGGATTTCGTCGCGCGCGTCAACAGCGACCTCGTGGGCAAGTACATCAACATCGCGAGCCGCGCGGCCGGCTTCATCGGCAAGCGCTTCGGCGGCCAGCTGGGCGAGGTGTCGGCCGACGGCGACGCGCTGCTGTTCGCGCTGCGCGATGCGGCGCCGCAGCTGCATTCGCTGTACGACGGCCGCGACTACGCCCGCGCGCTGCGCGAGGTGATGGCGCTGGCCGACAAGGTGAACGAGTACGTCGACCAGAACAAGCCCTGGGAGCTGGCCAAGAAGGAAGGCGCCGAGGCACGGTTGCACGACGTGTGCACGGTCTGCATCGAAGCCTTCCGCCTGCTCACGCTGTACCTGAAGCCGGTGCTGCCGGCGCTGGCCGTGAACGTCGAAGCCTTCCTGAAGATCTCGCCGCTGGCCTGGGCGGATGCCGCGCAGTCGCTGGCGGCGGGCCACGCCATCGGCGAGTACAAGCACCTGATGCAGCGTGCCGACGCCAAGGTGGTCGACAAGCTGTTCGACGCGCCCGAACCCGCACCGGCCGCCGCCTCCTCGGAAGGCGCACTGCCGGGCGGTGAAGCCATCGCGCCCACCATCACCATCGACGACTTCGCCAAGATCGACCTGCGCATCGCGAAGATCGTCGCCTGCGAGAAGGTCGAGGGCTCGACCAAGCTGCTGCGCCTGACGCTCGACGCGGGCGAGGGAAAGACGCGCAACGTGTTCAGCGGCATTGCTTCCGCCTATCAGCCCGAGCAGCTCGTGGGCAAGCTCACCGTGCTGGTCGCCAACCTGGCGCCGCGCAAGATGAAGTTCGGCATCAGCGAAGGCATGGTGCTGGCCGCCAGCCACGGCGACGAGAAGGCCCATCCGGGCATCCACGTGCTGGAACCGTGGCCGGGCGCAACGCCGGGCATGCGGGTTCGCTGATCGCAAGGGACATCGCCATGGCCACGCTGCTGCATCGCGCCCTTCTGCTGCTCTCGCTTTCCGCCCTGTTGAGCGGCTGCGCCGTGGTGTCGGTGGCGAGCACCGCAGTGAGCGTGGGCGCCGGCGCGGTGGGCCTCGCCGCCGACGCGGCCATCGGCACCGCGCGCATCACCGGCAAGGCCGTGGGCGCGGCGGCCGATGCGGTGATTCCCGACAGCGAGTAGGCGGCAACTCAGTCAGTCCGTCAGGCCCAGCCGGGCCAGGTGGGGCGGCGTGCGCGGCGCCTTTTCCTTGCGCACGAAGGCGGACCTCAGCCCCGCATGCGGCTCGCGGGCATCGAAGAAATTGCGGCGCATGTGCGTCAGCTCTTCGTCGCGGTACTTCTGCAGCGGCTTCACCGACTCGTCCTGCGCGCGAACCGCCTTCTTCTGCGCGATGCGCTCGGCCAGAACCGGCGAGGCGGCCAGCTGCGCCGCCATGCGGACCACCTCGTCGCCCAGCTCCTCCGGCGCGGCCTGCAGCACGCGCTGCGCCATGCCGAGCTCGACCGCGCGCTTCGCGCTCACCGGCAGCGCCGACTGCGTGAGCCGCTGCGCCTCGCTCTCGCCCACGCGGCGCGGCAGGATGTAGGTCCAGTATTCGGAGCCATGGAGGCCCATCAGCTTGTAGTGCGGATTGAGCACGGCGCCATCGCGGCACCACACCTCGTCGGCCGCCAGCGCGAGCATCACGCCGCCGGCCGCCGCATTGCCGCCGAGCGCGGACACGGTGAGCCTGTCGGTGGTGGTCAGCACCGCTTCGACCAAATCGTTCATCGCGTGGATGTTGGCCCACGACTCTTCGGCAGGATCGTCGGCCGCCTCGATCACGTTGAGATGGATGCCGTTGGAGAAGAAGTCGCGCAGCCCGCCCAGCACCAGCACCGAGGTCGGCCGGGTCTGCGCGAAGCGGTAGGCCTCCAACAGCCGCCGGCAATGCACGGTGCTCATCGCGCCACCGGCAAACGAGAAATTCAGCATACCGACCGTACCGTGCTCGCTGTAGCGGATGTCGGACCAGGTGCGGCGCGCGGCCGGCAGCTGCAGCTGCAGCGGCGCCGGCACCTCGGGCACTTCCGCAGGCAGCAGGTCTCCGAGCGCCTGCACGGCCGGCAGCTTGAAGCTGGGCAACCGCGAGCCGGGCTCGCGCCAGGGCCGCAGTTGCGCGATCCACACGGCGCCGTCGACGGTGGCGCGGCAGATGGCCCCGGCGCGGGTGGCGACCAGCTCGCCGGGCCTGCCGCGCAGCTCGCCCTCGGGATGGCCGCCGTGCAGATACCACTGCACGCCCAGCAGTTCGTCGAGCACGCCGGGCTGCGAATCGGCCGCGCGCAGCTGGCGCAGCACCACTTCGGTCGGATCGGCCGCCCAGTCGATGCGGCGCTGCGCCTGCTTCATGAAGGGCCGCCAACCGGCGGACAGGGCGGCGGCCTTCTGCTTCCGGGGCTTGTACTTGCCGGAGGCAAAGCGCTCCACCGCGAGCAACACCGCGTCGAGCGCGGCATCGGCGACCTCGCCACGGTAGAAGTCGCTCTTGCCGGCCAGCGGCGGCACCTTCAGCGGCGACCAGGCCCAGACATCGCCCGCGTCCATCTCGGCCACGGCTTCGAGCACGGTGACACCCCAGCTTTGCGCGCCGTCCTGCAGCGTCCAGTCGAGCGACGAGGGGCCCCGGTCGCCCGGCGGCCCGGGATGCACGATCAGGCAGGTGTGGCCGGTCCAGACATCCTCGGGGATCGCGGTGGTCAGCATCGGCGCCACGATGAGCTGCGGCGAATGATCCCGCACGGCTTCGCGCAAGGCATCGTCATTGCCGAGGGCCAGCGCCACTCCCACGGTATGGCCACGATCCTGGAGTTCGGCAAGAACCCGTTGCGTCAGGCTGTTGAACGCGCTTGCGACAAGCAGAATGTGCATCGAGGGCCTCGGTAATGTCGGCGACGAAATGTCAATGAATGTCAAAAATGTATCTGCATCTTTCTCATTGGATAAGTTGATCGAAAGTTCGCATGGGGACAGCAGTCCACAATGGGCATCCCATGCAATCCCCGCTGAACCTCACCCGTTTCCGCCCCCGCCTGATGGACTCGCTCGCGGGGTACAACCGCGAGCGCTTCTTCAAGGACCTGGGCGCGGGCGCCACGGTCGGCATCGTGGCGCTGCCGCTGGCCATGGCCTTCGCCATCGCCTCGGGGCTGAAGCCCGAAGCCGGCATCTGGACGGCGATCATCGCGGGCTTCCTGATCTCGCTGCTGGGCGGCTCGGCGGTGCAGATCGGCGGGCCGGCGGGGGCGTTCATCGTGATCGTCTACGGCATCGTCGAGCGCTACGGCGTGGCGAACCTGCTGATCTCGACCGCCTGCGCAGGCGTGCTGTTGTTCATGGCGGGGCTGTTCGGGCTCGGGCGGCTGGTGCGCTTCGTGCCGCTGTCGATCGTGGTGGGCTTCACCAACGGCATCGCGGTGCTGATCCTGCTGTCGCAGCTGAAGGACCTGCTCGGGCTGACAGTGGCGAAGATGCCGGCCGACGTGTTCTCCCAGCTGCACGCGATGGCGCTGCAGATCGGCACCTTCAACCCCTATGCCTTCGCGCTCGGCATCGCCTGCGTGGCCGGGCTGGCGCTGTGGCCGCTGCTGCTGAGCGGCGACTCGAAGGTGGGCACCGCGGTACTGCGCGTCGCGGGCCGGGTGGCGCGCACGCGCGCCGTGCAGGTGGGTGCACGCATGCCAGGGCCCATCGTGGCGCTGGTCACGCTGACGCTGGTGTCATGGGGCTTCGCGCTGCCGGTGGAAACCATCGGCACGCGCTTCGGCGGGATTCCCGAAGGCGTGCCGGGCTTCGCATTGCCCGACTTCTCGTGGGAAACGGTGAAGCAGCTCGTCACGCCTACGCTCACCATCGCGCTGCTCGGCGCCATCGAGTCGCTGCTGTGCGCACGCGTGTCGGACCAGCTC
Organism: Variovorax sp. Varisp85; assembly: GCF_047304045.1. Lineage (NCBI taxonomy): Bacteria > Pseudomonadati > Pseudomonadota > Betaproteobacteria > Burkholderiales > Comamonadaceae > Variovorax > Variovorax sp. Varisp85. Next base: position 6,933 of record NZ_JBGLYN010000076.1, on the reverse strand, counting down.
AGCGGCCAGCCGCGCCACGACCCCAACCAGGAGCTGATGGCGCAGGGCATCGCGAACGTCGTCACGCCCTTCTTCGGCGGCATGCCGGCCACCGGCACCATCGCGCGCACCGTGACGAACATCCGCTCGGGCGGCACCTCGCCGATCGCGGGCATCGTGCATGCGATCACGCTGCTCGTCGTGGTGCTGCTGGCCGCGCCGCTGGCGCGCCACGTACCGCTCGCGGTGCTGGCAGGCATCCTGGTGTTCGTGGGACTGAACATGGGCGAATGGCGTGAGTTCACGCCCACCCAGCTGCGGCATTTCAGCCGGCACTACCGGCTGCTGATGCTCGGCACCTTCTTTCTCACCGTGGTGTTCGACCTGACGGTGGCGGTGCAGGCAGGCATCGTGCTGGCCTGCGCGCTCTTCATCCGGCGCATGAGCGGGCTGTTCGGCGTCGAGCTGGTGACGCTGCAGCCGCCGGTGATCACCTACCGCCTCTACGGCGCGATGTTCTTCGGTGCAGCCGCGAAGCTCGACGAGGCGGTGAACGCCGCCGAGCGCGCGCCGCGTGGCATGACGCTGGTGCTGGACGCCACGCACCTGATCTACATCGATGCCACGGGCGTCGATGCGCTGCGGCAGCTGCACCGTGCGGTGCTGGCGCGCGACGGACAGTTGCGCATCGAGTCGCTGCAGCCGCAGCCGCTCGAGGTGCTGGAGCGCTCGGGTTTCGCCGAGGAACTGACGACCAGCCGGCCCGGCGCGGGCCACGGCGCCTGAACGCTATGGCGCCTCGGTGCCGCGGTCGGGCGAGGAGCCGCTGCGCACCACGCGCTGGTCGTCGTTCAGCGTGGCAGTGAAGACCATGGCCGAGTTCGGCGGCTGCACCCAGCGCCATTCCCATTCGGTCTCGCGCTTGAGCGCATAGGGCGTGACCTTGGCGGGCTTGCCGAGCAGCTTGCGCAGGTCTTCCATCATCATCCCGGGCTGCACCTTGGCGAAGTTCTGTGGCGTGAGCACCTGGCGCAGCGCGCTCATCTTGCCGTCGGCGCCGATGGTGATCATGTAGTTCTTCTGGCCCTGCGGCTGGCGGTTGTACTCGAGGACGCGGCCGTTCGGCGCGTCCCAGATGTTCTCGGGCTCGCCGAACCGGGCCCGCACGTCGGCCTCGGTGGAGACGCCCTCTTCGAGCTCGCTGATGCTCTTCGGGTCGCATGCCGCGAGCCCGATGACCGCCGCCAGAAACCCTGTTGCCATGCCGATCCGCCACCCTTGCCGTTGCTTCATGCCGTCCCCGGTAAAATTCGCGCCATAAAGGTCCAGTCTATGTCCATCTTCCGCCGCCCCCACTACACCTCCGAGATCACGAACTTCATCGAGGAGATGAAGGAAAAGAAGCCGACGCTGGAGGCCGAACAGCGCGCCGGCCGCGCCCTTCTCTGGGACAAGCACCTCGACCGCGGCCTGCTCGAGGAGTACAGCGAAGCCCGCGTGCCGATGCAGCCCTACGTCTACCAGACGCAATCCAAGTAATCTTCTTGATGCCGAATTGGCAGCAAATGCCCGTCTGCATTGCGTCGGTCGCTATTAAAACAATAGTGACCAGCCGATGAGCGAAGACGAGGACAACGGCACGCTGGTGGTCGCCATGCCCGACGTGGTCGACCAGGTCGCGCTCGCGAGGCTCTATGGCGAGCCGCTGTTCGCGATGCCAAAGGACCTGTACATCCCGCCCGAGGCGTTGCAGGTGTTCCTGGAGGCCTTCGAAGGCCCGCTGGACTTGCTGCTCTACCTGATCCGCAAGCAGAACTTCAACATCCTCGACATCCCGATGGCGGGGCTCACGCGCCAGTACCTGAGCTACGTCGACGAGATCCGCCAGACGAACCTCGAACTCGCGGCCGAGTATCTGCTGATGGCCGCGATGCTGATCGAGATCAAGTCGCGCATGCTGCTGCCGCCCAAGAAGGTGGCCGACGGCGAGGAGGCCGAAGACCCGCGCGCCGAACTCGTGCGCCGCCTGCTCGAGTACGAACAGACCAAGCTGCAGGCCGCCGCCATCAGCGCCATGCCGACCTACGGCCGCGACTTCTGGAAGGCACAGGTCTACATCGAACAATCGCTGAAGCCGCGCTTCCCCGACGTGGACGTGGTCGAGCTGCGCGACGCCTGGGCCGACATCATGAAGCGCGCCAAGCTCGTGCAGCACCACAAGATCTCGCGCGAGGAGCTCAACGTGCGCGAGCACATGAGCATCGTGCTGCGCCACCTGCAGGGGCAGCGCTTCGTGGAGTTCGAGAAGCTGTTCGACGTGTCGCGCGGCACGCCGGTGCTGATCGTCACCTTCATCGCGATGCTCGAGCTCGCGAAGGAGACGCTGATCGACATCACGCAGGCGGAAGCCTTCGCCCCCATCTACGTCAGATTGGCCTATTCGCCAGTCTGACCCAACCGGTCCCTATACCAGTGACCCCAGTGACTTCCGCCGTGCGCGATTTCGACGTCCTCATCGTCGGCAGCGGCCTCGCCGGCCTCTCGGCCGCGCTGCACCTGGCCCCCACGCATCGCGTGGCCGTGCTGACCAAGCGCGCGCTGAACGACGGCTCCAGCGCCTGGGCGCAGGGCGGCATCGCGGCCGTGCTGGCGGCCGGCGACAGCTTCGACGCGCACATCGAAGACACGCTGGTGGCCGGCGCCGGCCTGTGCGATCCCGGGGCCACGCGCTTCGTGGTCGAGCATGCGCCCGAGGCCATCGGCTGGCTGCGCGAACTCGGCGTGCCGTTCTCGGAAGAAGGCGGCGACCTGCACCTGACGCGCGAAGGCGGCCACAGCCAGCGCCGCATCGTGCACGTGACCGACGCCACCGGCGCGGCCGTGCAGCAGGTGCTGATCGAGCGCGTGCGCCGCACGCCCAACATCACGCTGTTCGAGCACCACACGCTGGTCGACCTCGTCACCGGCACCAAGCTCGGCCTGGACGATCCGTCGTGCCAGGGGCTGTACGCGCTGGACGACGAAGCCGACGAGGTGCTGGCCTTCCGCGCGCCGCACACCATCCTGGCCACGGGCGGCGCGGGCAAGGTGTACCTGTACACCACCAACCCCGACACCGCCACCGGCGACGGCATTGCCGCCGCGTGGCGCGCGGGCTGCCGGGTGTCGAACATGGAGTTCATCCAGTTCCACCCGACCTGCCTGTACCACCCGCACGCCAAGTCCTTCCTGATCAGCGAGGCGGTGCGCGGCGAAGGCGGGCTGCTCAAGCTGCCCGATGGCACGCGCTTCATGCCGAAGCACGATGAGCGCGCCGAACTCGCGCCGCGCGACGTGGTGGCCCGCGCCATCGACTTCGAGATGAAGAAGCACGGCCTGGACTGCGTTTACCTCGACATCTCGCACCAGCCAGCCGCCTTCCTCAAGGAACACTTCCCCAACATCCTGGCGCGCTGCCTGGAGCTGGGCATCGACATCACGCGCGAGCCCATCCCCGTGGTGCCGGCTGCGCACTACACCTGCGGCGGCGTGCTCAGCGACCTGAGCGGGCGCACCGACATCCCGGGTCTCTACGCCATCGGCGAGACCGCCTGCACCGGCCTGCACGGCGCCAACCGCCTCGCGAGCAACTCGCTGGTCGAGTGCATGGTGTTCGCGCGCGCGGCGGCCGGCGCCATTGCCGCGGCTCCGGCGCGCGAACGAGCCGAGCTGCCCGCCTGGGACGAGAGCCGCGTCACCGATGCCGACGAAGCCGTGGTCATCTCGCACAACTGGGACGAGCTGCGCCGCTTCATGTGGGACTACGTCGGCATCGTGCGCACCAACAAACGCCTGGAGCGCGCGAGCCACCGCATCGCGCTGCTGCAGGCCGAGATCCGGGAGTTCTACGCGAACTTCCACGTCACGCGCGACCTGCTCGAACTGCGCAACCTGGTGCAGGTGGCCGAGCTGATCGTTCGTTCCGCGCAGGCCCGCCACGAGAGCCGTGGCCTGCATTTCAGCCGCGACTATCCTTCGCTCGCCGAGCCCACCGCACCCACGGTGCTGGTGCCGCCGGCCGACTGACCGACCCACCGCTTCGTTGTCTTCTTCACTCAAGGATGCCCGGCCACCGACGCCCGCAGGGAGAAACCCAACCATGTCGAACACCACCCCCCCCGCACCCGAGACACCACCGTCCTCGCCCTACGGCACGCTGCCACCAGCCTCCCCGCTCGCCTCGCGCAAGCCCGTGAGCCTGCCGCGCCTGGCCGACATGCATGCGCGCGGCGAGAAGATCGCGATGCTCACTGCCTATGACGCCACCTTCGCAGCGATGGCCGATGCAGCGGGCATCGACTGCCTGCTGGTCGGCGATTCGCTCGGCATGGTCTGCCAGGGCCTGAGCAGCACCGTGGGCGTGAGCCTGGACACCATGCGCTATCACACCGACAGCGTCTCGCGCGGCCTGCGCCGCGTGCAGGGCACGGCCTGGCTGATCGCCGACCTGCCCTTCGGCAGCTACCAGGAGTCGCGCGAACAGGCGCTGCGCAGCGCCACGGTGCTGATGCAGGCCGGCGCGCACATGGTCAAGCTGGAAGGCGGCGGCTGGACGACCGAGACTGTGCGCTTCCTGGTCGAGCGCGGCATCCCGGTGTGCGCGCACCTCGGCCTGACGCCGCAGACGGTGCATGCGCTGGGTGGCTACCGCGTGCAGGGCAAGGGCGACGCCGCCGGCGCGCTGCTGAAGCAGCAGGCCCATGCGCTGCAGGACGCGGGCGCCGCGATGCTGGTGCTGGAGATGGTGCCGGCCGCGCTGGCCGCCGAACTCACGGCCGGGCTGCAGCACTGCGCCACCATCGGCATCGGCGCCGGCAAGGCCACCGCCGGCCAGGTGCTGGTGTTGCACGACATGCTGGGCATCAACCTCGGCAAGATGCCGAAGTTCGTGCGCAACTTCATGGCCGATGCGCCGGGCGTGCTGCCCGCGCTCAAGGCCTATGTGCAGGCCGTCAAGGACGGCAGCTTCCCCGACGACCGACTCCACGCCTGGTAAGGAACCATCATGTACATCGCACACACCATCGCCGAACTGCGCGACCACCTCGCCGCCTTCAAGCGCCCCGCCTTCGTTCCCACCATGGGCAACCTGCACGACGGCCACCTGGCCCTGGTGAAGCAGGCGAAACCGCTGGGCGACGTGACGGTGGCGAGCATCTTCGTGAACCGCCTGCAGTTCCTGCCGCACGAAGACTTCGACACCTACCCGCGCACCTGGGACAGCGACTGCGAGAAGCTGCGCGCCGCCGGCTGCGACGTGCTGTTCGCGCCCGACGAAAAGGCGCTCTACCCCGAACCACAGACCTGCAAGGTGCACCCCGACCCTGCCCTGGCCGACATCCTCGAAGGGCACTTTCGCCCCGGCTTCTTCATCGGCGTGTGCACGGTGGTGATGAAGCTCTTTCAGTGCGTGCAGCCGCGCGTGGCGGTGTTCGGCAAGAAGGACTACCAGCAGCTGATGATGATCCGCCACATGGTGCGGCAGTTCGCGCTGCCCATCGAGATCGTGGGCGGCGAGACCTTCCGCGCAGACGACGGGCTCGCACTGTCGTCGCGCAACGGCTACCTGAGCAAGGACGAGCGCGCGGAAGCGGTACAGCTGTCGAAGGCGCTGAAGGCCATGGCCGAGGCAGTGCGATCAGGCGAACGCGACCTTGCCGCGATCGAAGCGCGGGCCATGCAAACGCTCACGCAGCGCGGCTGGCAGCCGGACTACCTGGTGCTGCGGCGCCGCGCCGACCTGCAGGCACCTGCCGTCGGCGAACCGCTCGTGGCGCTGGCCGCCGCGCGCCTGGGCACCACGCGGCTGATCGACAACCTGGAGATCGAAGCTCCCTCCGCCTTATGACTTACAGCGTCAAGGAAATCTTCTACACCCTGCAGGGCGAAGGCGGCCAGGCCGGCATGCCGGCCGTGTTCTGCCGCTTTGCGGGCTGCAATCTCTGGACCGGCCGCGAGGAAGATCGAGCCTCGGCCATCTGCCGTTTCTGCGACACCGACTTCGTGGGCACCGACGGCACGCTGGGCGGCAAGTTCAAGAATGCCGGGCAGCTCGCCGACACCATCGCCGCGCAATGGCCGGCAAACGACGCCGAGCATCGCCTCGTGGTGCTGACCGGCGGCGAGCCGCTGCTGCAGGTCGATACGGCGCTGGTCGACGCGCTGCACGCGCGGCGCTTCCGCATCGCAGTCGAGAGCAACGGCACGGTCGAGGCGCCCGAGGGCATCGACTGGCTGTGCATCAGCCCCAAGGCCGGCGCGCCGTGGGTGCAGCAGCGCGGCCAGGAGCTGAAGCTGGTATGGCCGCAGACCGACTTCGACCTAGACACGATGGCGCGCACGGGCGAGTTCACGCACCGTTTCCTGCAGCCGATGGACGGGCCCGACCGGATCGCGAACACCGAGCTTTGCATTGCCGAATGCATGAAGCAGCCCGTGTGGCGGCTCAGCGTTCAGACGCACAAGATCACTGGCATCCGCTGAGACGGCGGCACTTTTTCCCTTTCAGAGTTTCTTTTTTCTTGACGATGCGCTTCACCATCAGCCAACGCTTTTTCTTCGACGCCGCCCACACGCTGAAGCGCGAGATCGAAATCGAAGGCAGCCGCCGTATCCACGGCCACACGTACCACGCGGAGGTCTGGCTCGCGGGCGAACGCGATCCGGTGACGGGGATGGTGATCGACCTGGGGTTGCTGCGCCGGCGGCTGGAAGAGGTGCGCGAGCTGCTGGACCATCACCTGCTGGACGACGTGCCGGGGCTGCATCCGCCGACGCTGGAGAACCTGTGCGTGTTCATCGCGGATGCGCTGCCGGACTTGCGGCCATCGCTGGCGCGGGTGAAGGTGTGGCGGGAGGCGATGGGCGATTCCTGCACCGTGGATTTCTAGGTTTTTCTCCCTCCCCCGCTGGGGG
>NZ_JBGLYN010000075.1:0-33315 GCF_047304045.1 Variovorax sp. Varisp85 | reverse complement strand
GCCCCCACCCCAGCCCTCCCCCAGCGGGGGAGGGAGTCAAACCAATACTGGGGGGCGATGGGCGGCCCAGCCGCATGCCTGGTCGTACGCATGCCCAAGCCGCAGCACATCGAGGTCCGCATGGATAGGCCCCGCCAGCTGCAGCCCCATCGGCAGCCCGCCTTCGCCGAAGCCGGCGCGCACATTCAGGGTCGGCAGCCCGGCCAGGGTGAAAGGCGTGACGATCTCCATCCAGCGGTGGTACGTGTCGCTCGCCACGCCAGCGACTTCCTTCGGCCAGTGCATTTCCGCGTCGAACGGAAACACCTGCGCGGTCGGCGCCAGCACGAAGTCGAAGCGTTCGAACAGCTTCAGGAACGCGCGATACACGTTCGACCGGTACACCGAGGCCTGGTAGAGCGAGGCCGCATCCAGGTGACGGCTCTGCTCGATCTCCCATTGCGCCTCCGGCTTGAGCTGCGCGAACAGCTTCGGATCGCTCAGGTAGGCGCCCAGCTTGCCGCCCACCAGCAACTGCCGCAGGCGCAGCCAGGCGCTCCAGTTGTGCTCGCGCGGCACGTCGAGCGTGCAGGGTTCGACCTCGCAGCCGATGTCGCGGAAGGTGCCGTGCGCTTTCTCGCCCAACTCGCGGATGCCCGGCTCCAGCGGCAGGTCGGGCCAGATGCTGCCCAGCCAGCCGATGCGCAGTCCCTTGCTGTCGTCGTCGAGTTGCAGTTCGTCGGGCGAGGGCAGGGCGTGCGGCGACGACAGCGGCACGCGAGCGTCGAAGCCCGCCTGCACGGCCAGCAGCCGCGCGGCGTCTTCCACGGTGCGCGCCATCGGGCCTTCGCAGCCCAGCTGCTGGAAGAACAGTTCCTCGTCGGGGTTGCCCGGCACGCGTCCGCGCGAGGGGCGCATGCCGATCACGTTGTTGAAGGCGGCAGGGTTGCGCAGCGAACCCATCATGTCGCTGCCGTCCGCCACGGGCAGCATGCCCAGGGCCAGCGCCACCGCGGCACCGCCGCTGCTGCCGCCCGCGCTGCGATCGGGCGCGTAGGCATTGCGGGTGATGCCGAACACGGTGTTGTAGGTGTGCGAGCCGAGCCCGAACTCGGGCGTGTTGGTCTTGCCGATGACCACGGCGCCGGCCGCCCTGGCGCGTGCCACGTGCAGGCTGTCGGCCCGCGCGGCGGAGCGCGGCGACAGCGGCGAGCCCATGGAGGTCGGCAGGCCGGCGGCGTGGCTCAGGTCCTTCACCGCCAGCGGAAAGCCGTGCATCCAGCCGCGGCGCTCGCCGCGCGCCAGCTCGGCGTCGCGCTCGTCGGCCTCGGCCAGCACCTGCTGCGGATCGCGCGGCGACACGATGGCGTTGAAGCGCGGGTTCAGCGCTTCGATGCGGGCCAGCGAGGCCTGCATCAGCTCGCGGCAGGACACGTCGCGCGCGGCGATGCGGCGGGAGAGTTCGGTGGCGCTGAGGTCGAGCAGGTCGGCTGAAGACATGGCGGATGAGGGAAAAAGAGGGGGAGCCCAGTATGGCGCGGCGCTCGCATAATCGCCGCGTATGGAAACAAAGTGGCTCGAAGACTTCATCAGCCTTGCGGAAACGCGCAGCTTCAGCCGCTCGGCCCAATTGAGGCACGTGACGCAGCCGGCGTTCTCGCGCCGCATCCAGGCGCTCGAAGGCTGGGCCGGCACCGACCTGGTGGACCGCAGTTCGTACCCCACGCGGCTCACGCCAGCGGGCCAGACGCTCTACAGCCAGGCCATCGAGATGCTGCAGTCGCTGCAGAGCACCCGGGCCATGCTGCGCGGGCACTCGGCCGCCGGGCAGGACGTGATCGAAATTGCCGTGCCGCACACGCTGGCCTTCACCTTCTTTCCCTCGTGGGTGACCAGCCTCAGGGAGCATTTCGGGCCCATCAAGAGCCGCCTGATCGCGCTCAACGTGCATGACGCGGTGCTGCGGCTGGTCGAAGGCAGCTGCGACCTGCTGATCGCCTACCACCACCCCTCGCAGCCGCTGCAGCTCGACGCCAACAAGTACGAGATGGTCAGCCTCGGCGAGGAAACCGTCGCCCCCTGGGTCAAGGCCGATGCCGAGGGCGCGCCGCGCTACCGCCTGCCGGGCCGGCCCGGCCAGCCGCTGCCCTACCTGGGCTATGCGCCGGGCGCCTACCTGGGGCGCGTGGTCGACCAGTTGCTGAAGGAATCGGGCACCGCCATCCACCTCGACCGGGTCTACGAAACCGACATGGCCGAGGGCCTGAAGGTGATGGCGCTCGAAGGGCACGGTATCGCCTTCCTGCCGCAGAGCGCGGTGCGCAAGGAGATCAAGGCGCGCAAGCTCGTGAGCGCGCTGCCGCCCGAGATCGACAGCCTGGAGGCGACGATGGAGATCCGCGCCTACCGCGAGCGGCCCGGCATGGCGGCCCCGCTCAGGGCCGGTGGCGGCCGCGCTGCGAAGGCTTCGACCTCCGAGGGCTTGCAGCCCAAACGCACTGCCGATGCGTTATGGTCTTACCTGGTCGGCACCCAGCCCCAGCGTCAATGACCGGATTTTGTGCAACGCACAATCTATAAATGCCACGCATAGGACCCCCCGCAAACGGCATTGGCGCCCTTGAACCGGCGCCACTACAGTCGCGGCAGTTTTTTTGCCGTTGCAAGCAGCACAGCCCGGCACGCGCCTTGCGCGTGCTTTTTTTTAAGCCGAGGAACCAGCATGAGCTCCAATTTCAGGACTGAACACGACTTCCTCGGCGACAAGCAGATCCCCGCCGTCGCCTACTGGGGCGTGCACACGGCCCGCGCGGTCGAGAACTTCCCCATCTCCGGCACCCGCATCTCGGCCATGCCCGACCTGGTGCGTGCGCTGGCCTACGTGAAGAAGGCCGCCACGCGCGCCAACGCCGACTTGGGCGCCATCGACCGCGACCGCGCGGCGGCCATCATCCTGGCCTGCGAGGACATCGTCGACGGCAAGCTGCTCGACGAGTTCGTGGTCGACGTGATCCAGGGCGGCGCCGGCACCTCGACCAACATGAACGCCAACGAGGTCATCTGCAACCTCGCGCTCGAGAAGCTGGGCCACGAGAAGGCGCGTTACGACGTGCTGCATCCCAACGACCACGTCAACGCCTCGCAGAGCACCAACGACGTGTACCCCACGGCCGTGCGCCTGGCGCTGTGGTTCGCCATCGACCGGCTGCTCGAATCGATGGCGTCGCTGCGCCGCAGCTTCGAGGCCAAGGCGCTCGAATTCAAGGACATCCTCAAGATCGGCCGCACGCAGCTGCAAGATGCCGTGCCGATGACGCTGGGCCAGGAGTTCCTGACCTACGCGATCATGATTGGGGAAGACGAGGCCCGCCTGGGTGAGGCGCGCGCCCTCATCGAGGAAATCAACCTCGGCGCGACTGCCATCGGTACCGGCATCAACGCGCCCCACGGCTACGCGAACCTCGCCTGCCAGTACCTCGCCGAGCAGACTGGCGTGCCGCTCAAGCAGGCCGCCAACCTCATCGAGGCCACGCAGGACACGGGTGCCTTCGTGCAGCTGTCGGGCGTGCTCAAGCGCGTGGCGACCAAGCTCAGCAAGACCTGCAACGACCTGCGCCTGCTGTCCAGCGGCCCGCAGGCCGGCTTCGGCGAGATCCGGCTGCCGGCGCGGCAGGCGGGCTCGTCGATCATGCCGGGCAAGGTCAACCCCGTGATTCCCGAGGTGATGAACCAGGTGGCCTTCGAGGTCATCGGCAACGACGTCACAGTCACGATGGCGTCCGAGGCCGGCCAGCTGCAGCTCAACGCCTTCGAACCGATCATGGGCTGGAGCCTGTTCAAGAGCATCCAGCACCTGAGCCGGGCCTGCAACACGCTGGAGAAGAACTGCGTCGTCGGCATCGAGGCCAACCGCGAGTTCCTCGCCAAGCGGGTGCGCGAATCGGTCACGCTGGTCACGGCGCTCAACCCGCTCATCGGCTACGAGAAGGCCGCGCTCATTGCCAAGACCGCGCTCGCCACGGGCGGGCCGATCGACGTGGTGGCCGAGTCGCTGGGCATCATGACGCGCGCCGAGATGGACGCGCTGCTGGTGCCCGAGAACCTGACGCAGCCGGTGCGCCTGTCGGCCGCGCCGGTTCCACCGGCCGCCGAGCCTTCGGGCACAAAGGCTGCTTAGTGAAAGTCGGACAATGCCAGGAGGCAGGATCGCACCAGGCTGGCGCTGCAATGCGCATGGCCGGTGCAGCGTGGGTGTGAATGCACCGGGTTGGTCCGGGTATCACGCAAAATGTGAATGTCTAGAATTTAGTTGTATCTGTTTCAGTCACCCTCAGGAGTTTTCTGTATGAAAAAACAAGCAATGGCATTGGCAATCGCGGCGCTCGCCACCAGCGGCGTCTTCGCTCAGGCCAATGACACCCTGGCCAAGATCAAGGCTTCGGGCACCATCACCGAAGGCGTGCGTGAATCCTCGGGCCTGTCGTACACGCTGGGCAACGGCCAATACACCGGCTTCCACTACGACGTCTGCGCCAACATCATCAAGGACCTCGAGAAGGCCGTCGGCAAGAAGCTCGAAGTCAAGTACCAGCCCGTGACCTCGCAGAACCGCATTCCCCTGGTGCAGAACGGCACCGTGGACATCGAGTGCGGCTCCACCACCAACAACGCCACCCGCCAGAAGGACGTGGCTTTCGGCGTGACCACCTACGTCGAAGAAACCAAGATCGTCGTCAAGGCCAACTCGGGCATCCACTCGCTGGCCGACCTGAAGGACAAGACAGTTGCCACCACCACCGGCACCACGCCGCTGCAGACCGTGCGCAAGCAGAAGCGCGCCGAGAACCTGACCTTCAAGGAGGTCTACGGCAAGGACCACTCCGACAGCTTCCTGCTGCTCGAAACCGGCCGTGCCGACGCCTTCGTGATGGACGGCTCGATCCTGGCTGCCCTGGCCGCCAAGTCGAAGTCGCCGAAGGACTACAAGATCCTGCCGGACGTGCTGGCCGTCGAACCCATCGGCATCATGATCCGCAAGGATGACCCGGCCTTCAAGAAGGCCGTGGACGACAGCATCAAGGCACAGGCCAAGTCGGGCGAGCTCGCCAAGCTGTACGACAAGTGGTTCCTGAAGCCGATCCCGCCGGCTGGCGTGACCATCGGCCTGCCGCTGGGCGAAGCCACCAAGAACGCCTGGGCCAACCCGAACGACAAACCGGCCGAAGAGTACGTCACCAAGGAATAAGCGCGCGTCGCTGCGTGATGACGCCCACCTTTCGCGGTGGGCGTTTCTTTTCAAGGGACTGGTTTTCGAAGAGACGGTGAAGAAGGAGTAAATACAAATGGGCAACTGGGATTGGCAGGTGTTCCTGCAAGACCCCGGGGGGGAATATCCGAGCTACCTGCAATGGATGCTCTCGGCATGGGGCTGGACGGTGTCGGTCGCGCTGCTGGCGCTGATCGTGGCACTGGTGCTGGGCTCGCTGATCGGCATCATCCGCACGCTGCCTGACAGCCCGTGGCTGGTGCGGCTGGGCAATGCGTGGGTGGAACTGTTCCGCAACATCCCGCTGCTGGTGCAGATCTTCCTCTGGTACCACGTGATCCCGGCGCTGATCCCGGTGATGAAGGGCGTGCCGAGCTTCATCCTCGTGGTGCTGGCGCTGGGCTTCTTCACCTCGGCGCGCATCGCCGAGCAGGTGCGCTCGGGCATCCAGGCGCTGCCCAAGGGCCAGCGCTACGCGGGCATGGCGGTGGGCTTCACCACCGCGCAGTACTACCGCTACGTGATCCTGCCGATGGCCTACCGCATCATCATCCCGCCGCTCACGAGCGAGACGATGAACATCTTCAAGAACTCGTCCGTCGCCTTCGCCGTGTCGGTCGCCGAGCTCACCATGTTCGCGATGCAGGCGCAGGAAGAAACCTCGCGCGGCATCGAGGTCTACCTCGCGGTGACGGCGTGCTACGTGGTGTCGGCCCTGGTCATCAACCGGCTCATGGCATTCATCGAGAAGAAGACCCGCGTGCCGGGCTTCATCGTCTCGGCCAGCAGCGGCGGCGGAGGACATTGACATGATGAATCTCGACCTGTCGTTCTACAACTGGGACGTCATCAGCAACTTCGTCGTCAAGGGCTTCTACTTCAGCATCATGCTGACGATAGTGGCCACCATCGGCGGCGTGATCTTCGGCACCCTGCTGGCGCTCATGCGCCTGTCGGGCAAGAAGTGGCTCGATGCGCCCGCGGCGCTGTACGTCAACGGCATGCGAAGCATCCCGCTGGTGATGGTGATCCTGTGGTTCTTCCTGCTGGTGCCGGCGTCGTTCTATTCGCTGTTCGGTTCGGTCGGTTCCAACTACCGCTCCGAAATCTCGGCCGTGATCACCTTCGTCGCGTTCGAGGCAGCGTACTTCAGCGAGATCATGCGCGCGGGCATCCAGTCGATCCCGCGCGGCCAGGTGAACGCTGGCCAGGCGGTGGGCATGACCTACGGTCAGAACATGCGTCTCGTGGTGCTGCCGCAGGCCTTCCGCAACATGCTGCCGGTGCTGCTCACGCAGACCATCATCCTGTTCCAGGACACCTCGCTGGTCTACGCCATCGGCGCCTACGACATGCTCAAGGGCTTCGAGACCGCGGGCAAGAACTTCGGCCGTCCGATCGAGGCGTACCTGCTCGCGGCCGTCGTGTACTTCGTCATGTGCTATGCCCTGTCTTGGCTGGTGAAACGCCTGCACAAGAAGATCGCCATCATTCGCTGACCGAGTGGCTGAACCGGAGAGAAAGAAATGTCCGAAAAAATGATTGAAATCAAGAACGTATCGAAGTGGTATGGCCCGGTGCAGGTGCTCAACGACTGCAACGTGAGCATCTCCAAGGGCGACGTGGTGGTGGTGTGCGGGCCCTCGGGCTCGGGCAAGTCCACCCTCATCAAGACCGTGAACGCGCTCGAGCCCTTCCAGAAGGGCGAGATCACCGTCAACGGCATTCCGCTGCACGACCCCAAGACCAACCTGCCCAAGCTGCGCTCCAAGGTCGGCATGGTGTTCCAGCACTTCGAGCTGTTCCCGCACCTGTCGGTGACCGAGAACCTCACGATCGCGCAGATCAAGGTGCTGGGCCGCACGCCCGACGAAGCCAAGACCCGGGGCCTGAAGATGCTCGACCGCGTGGGCCTGATGGCGCACAAGGACAAGTTCCCGGGCCAGCTGTCGGGCGGCCAGCAGCAGCGCGTGGCGATCGCCCGTGCGCTGTCGATGGACCCGATCGTGATGCTGTTCGACGAACCCACCTCGGCGCTCGACCCCGAGATGGTCGGCGAAGTGCTCGACGTGATGGTGAGCCTGGCCAAGGAAGGCATGACCATGATGGTGGTCACGCACGAAATGGCCTTCGCCCGCAAGGTTGCGAGCCGCGTGATCTTCATCGACGTGGGCGGCAAGATCCTGGAAGACTGCCCGAAGGACGAGTTCTTCAACCACCCGGAGAACCGCCAGCCGCGCACCAAGGACTTCCTGAACAAGATCCTGCAGCACTGACAAGCCGCTGCCGGGTTCAGGCAAAAGGGGCCGCGCTTCGAGAGCGCGGCCCCTTTTTCCATTGGCGGGAGGCCCTGTGCACGCGATCTATTTCGTGCTAGGGCTCGCCGCAAGCACCTTGTCGAAGAACGCCGGAATCTCGCTGCCCAGCCGCGCCAGCAGCGCCTTGCGGTCGAAGCCTTGCGGATCGGCTCGAACGTCCCCGTCGTCCGTCGGGATCGCACTCGAGGGGGTGTCCATGAAGGCGAAGTGCCAGGCGTCGGGAATCCGCTGGAGTTCGGCGCCCGGCATGTTCTGCGCGACCCATTCGGCATGGAAGCGCGGAACGAGAAAGCGGTCCAGCTGCGCCTCGTAGATCCGCGTGGGCACGCGGATGTCCGAGAGCGAAGCGGCCGTGAAGGGAACGCCGGCCGGAGCCATTGCCACGACCGCGCGTACCCGAGGGTCGCGCAGTGAAGGCAGCAGCGGCGATGCCGGGGCCGCCACTGTGCTGGTCGGCGCTCCAGCGTTGCGGCCGACGCCGCAAAAGATCGGGTCGGCGGCGCGCTCGCTCGCGCAGTGGCTGGCGATGCGCGACAGGTCGGCCTGCCCGCCCGCGAGCGCCAGCACCGTGTAGCCGCCGGCCGAATGACCCAGTGCGCCGATGCGGGGGCCTTGCGCGTCGACAGCGATCCGGTCCTTCCACATCGGGTCTTTCAACAGCACGTCGATCACGTGGGAGATCTGCTGCGGCCGTTGCGTGAAGTAGGCCGCCGCGCCTTGATGCAGCAGTGCGCCGTCCTGCCAGTTGTCGCCCGGATGGCGCAGCGCCGCGACCAGGTAGCCGTCCCGCGCGAGCGCTTCGGCCAGGCTGGTGTGGCCCAGTTCGGTGCCGCCGACACCGTGGCTCAACACGATCAGGCCCTTGAAGCGCTCCTCGGGTGGCGCCTGGATGGCCACGCGGACCGTGAACGGCCCCATGGGAATGGCGCGGGCGGCGGCCTGTGTCGGGTAGTAGAGCGCGACCACGACGGGCGCGGCGTCCGGCGCCGCAACCGGAAGACTCAGCTGGCGCCAGCCGGCTTCAGTGGCCATGAGGTGGAACGACAGCAGCAAGCCCGAGGCGAGCAGCAGGACCTGGCGGAAAACGGTGCGCATCGTGGATCTCCTGGACGGTGTCGATGGAGTCCGCATGGTGGCCGCGCCGCTGCGCGGCAGCCACCGGATTGCGATGAAGTGCGTGAAAGGCGGCGCGAAAGTGCTCAGGGCAGCCGCGCGATGTGTTCCGTCAGCAAATCGAAGAAGCCCTGCGCATCGCCGTCGACGATCCAGTTCACGTTGGGCGTGCGGTGCAGGCTGCCGTACCAGTCGGCCACCGTCTGCCCGAAGCCCATGCCCTCGCGGCTGTCGACCTCCACGTGGATGCGCCTGCCCTTGAAGAGCGAAGGCTGCAGCAGGTAGGCCGTGACGGTGGCGTCGTGCACCGGGCCGCCCGGCATGTCGTAGTGCTTCATCTCCTGGGGCGCGTAGGCGTCGAGGATGTCCGCGACGATCGCGCCGGCCCGGTTGCCGAGGCCGCGCAGCCGCGCGACGCGTTCGTCGCTGGTGAGGATCTTGTGGGTCACGTCGAGCGGCAGCATGGTGATGGGCACGCCGCTCTTCAGCAGCACTGCCTCGGCCGCATGCGGATCGGCGAACACGTTGAACTCGGCCACCGGCGTGATGTTGCCGCCGTTGAAATGTGCGCCGGCCATGAGCACCAGCTCGCGCAGGCCGCGCACGATGTCGGGGGCTTGCTCGAGCGCCAGTGCAAGGTTGGTCTGCGGGCCGAGCATCGCGAGCGTCACGCTCTTCTCGGGCGCGGCGCGCAGCGTGCGCACCAGGTAGTCGACCGCATGGCCATCGGCCAGCGGCCCGGCAGGCTCGTGCACATCGACGCCCGTGAGGCCCTCCTTGCCGTGGATGTTGGCCGCGTAGATCGGCGTGCGCCGCAGGGGCCGCTCGGCGCCCGCGTACACCGGGATCTCCGGCCGCCCGGCCCATTCGCAGGCCAGCCGTGCGTTGCGCGAGGTCTTGGCCAGCGGCACGTTGCCGGCCACCGTCGTCAGCGCCTCGATGCGCAGCCGTTCGGGCGCCGCCATCGCGAACAGCAGCGCGATCACGTCATCGGCGCCAGGGTCGGTGTCGATGATGAGCGTGTGCACCGTGGCGTCGGTGGATGGCGTGGGTTGCATGACAAGGTTCCTCGGCGGGCGCGGACGGTGCACCCTGTCGGGCAAGTCTGCCAGAGCGCCGGTGCCTGTCAGGGCGCGTCGCCGGCGTTAGCTGGCGACTTTTTCGGGGCGGTGCACAGGGCACGCTGCTGGCTACAGCGCCTTCACCAGTTCCGGCACCGCCGTGAACAGGTCGGCCACCAGCCCGTAGTCGGCCACCGAGAAGATCGGCGCTTCCTCGTCCTTGTTGATCGCCACGATCACCTTGGAATCCTTCATGCCGGCCAAGTGCTGGATCGCACCCGAGATGCCGCAGGCGATGTACAGCTGCGGCGCCACGATCTTGCCCGTCTGGCCCACTTGCCAGTCGTTCGGCGCGTAGCCCGCATCCACTGCGGCGCGGCTGGCGCCCAGGCCCGCGTTGAGCTTGTCGGCCAGCGGCGCCATCACCTCGGTGAACTTCTCGGCGCTGCCCAGCGCCCGGCCACCCGAGACGATGATCTTGGCGGCCGTCAGCTCGGGGCGTTCGCTCTTCGTGACTTCCCGGCCCACGAAGCTGCTCTTGCCGCTGTCGGCCACGCCTTCGGCCGTTTCGACCGCTGCGCTGCCACCCGTGGCGGCTGCGGCATCGAAGCCGGTCGTGCGCACCGTGATCACCTTGATCGGGTCTGCGCTCTGCACGGTGGCGATGGCGTTGCCCGCGTAGATCGGGCGCTCGAAGGTGTCGGGGCTGTCGACCTTGGTGATGTCGCTGATCTGGGCCACGTCGAGCTTGGCGGCCACGCGCGGCGCGACGTTCTTGCCGTTGGCGGTCGAGGGGAACAGGATGTGGCTGTAGTTGCCGGCAATGGTCAGCACCTGGGCGGCGACGTTCTCGGCCAGGTTCTCGGCCAGGCTCGGGCTGTCGGCCACGATGACCTTGGCCACGCCGGCGATCTGCGCGGCGGCCTTGCCGGCTTCGGCAGCGTTGGCGCCGGCCACGAGTACGTGGACGTCGCCGCCGCAGGCCAGCGCCGCGGTCACGGTGTTGAGGGTCGCGGGCTTGACGCTCGCGTGGTCGTGTTCGGCAATAACTAGTGCGGTCATGTTCAGATCACCTTCGCTTCGTTCTTCAGTTTGTCCACCAGCGTTGCAACATCGGGCACCTTGATGCCGGCGCCACGCTTCGGCGGCTCGCTGACCTTGAGGGTCTTCAGGCGCGGCTTGACATCCACGCCCAGGCCTTCGGGCTTGAAGGTGTCGAGCTGCTTCTTCTTGGCCTTCATGATGTTGGGCAGCGTCACGTAGCGCGGCTCGTTCAGGCGCAGGTCGGTGGTGATGACGGCCGGCAGGCTGAGGCTGACGGTTTCCAGGCCGCCGTCGACTTCGCGGGTCACGGTGGCCTTGCCATCGGCGACTTCGACCTTGGAGGCGAAGGTGGCTTGGGGAAGATCAGCCAGGGCTGCCAGCATCTGGCCCGTTTGATTGGCGTCGTCGTCGATGGCCTGCTTGCCCAGGATGATCAGCTGGGGCTGTTCCTTGTCGACCAGCGCCTTGAGCAGCTTGGCCACGGCCAGGGGCTGCAGTTCTTCAGTCGTCTCCACCAGGATGCCGCGGTCGGCGCCGATGGCCATGGCGGTGCGCAGGGTTTCCTGGCACTTGGCGTCGCCGCAGGACACGGCGATGACCTCGGTGACCACGCCCTTTTCCTTCAGGCGAACCGCTTCTTCCACCGCGATCTCGTCGAAGGGGTTCATGCTCATCTTGACGTTGGCAATGTCCACCCCGGTGCCGTCGCTCTTCACGCGCACCTTGACGTTGTAATCGACGACCCGTTTGACAGGTACGAGAACCTTCATGGCTGTTCCTCTTGAATGACAAAGAAATGGATTACTCGAGCTTGGCGCCCGACTGCTTGATCAGCCGCTCCCACACCGGGCGTTCCTGCTTCCAGGCTGCGGCGAAGAGCTCGGGCGAGCTGTCCTTGATCTCGAAGCCCATGGCCGCCACGCGCTCGCGCACGTCGGGCTGCTGCGTGGCCTTGCGCACTTCCTCGGCGATGCGGTCGACGATGGGCTTCGGCGTCTTCGCGGGCATGGCGACGGCGAGCCAGCCGGTCACGCGATAGGCCTCGTCCTTCATGCCCTGCTCGGCCAGCGTGGGCACGTTGGGCAGCGTGCTCATGCGGCGCTCGCCGGTCACGCCCAGCGCGCGGATCTTTCCGGAATCGATGTGCGGCTTGGCCACCAGCGCGCTGGCGTAGGCCATCTGGATCTGGCCGCCGATCAGGTCCTGCATCATCGGCGCCTCGCCCTTGTAGGCGACGTGGCTCATGTCCGACTGCGTCGCCAGGCTCATGTGCGCGCCGGCCAGGTGCGGATAAGCGCCCACGCCGTACGAGCCGTAGGCCACCTTGCCCTTGTTGGCGACGACGTACTTCAGCAGCTCCGGCCCGGTCTTCGCCGGCACGCTGGGGTGCACCACCAGCACCAGCGGCGCCATCGCGATCTGGTAGACCAGCGTGAGGTCGCGCTGCGTGTCGTAGGGCAGCTTCTCGTAGAGGAACTCGTTGGTCATGAGCGAATTGCTCAGGCCCAGCACGATGGTGTAGCCGTCGGGCGCCGACTTGGCGACCGCGTCGGTGCCGATGATGCCGGCCGCGCCGGGCTTGTTGTCGATGATGATGGGCTGGCCCAGGCCGGCCGACATCTTCTGGCCCAGCACGCGCGCCAGCACGTCGGTGGCGCCACCCGCGGCGAAGGGCACGACCATGCGGATCGGCTTGTTCGGGTAGGCGTTTTGCGCCTGTGCCTGCATGCACAGCGCGGCGACGGAAGCAGTGGCGCACAGCAGCAGCGCGCGCTGGGTCGGAAGGCGGAAGGTCATGGCTTGTCTCTGTCTATGGTTTCTGAAAAAGATCATTGCGCCGCGATGCGCGTCTTGAAGGGCAGCGGCTCCAGCGCCTTCTGCAGCCGTTCCTGCAGCGGCGCGGCGAGCGAGCCTGCAGCGGCGCTGTCGATCTGCACGCGTACGAGGCTCTCGCCTTCAGTCTTCACGACGGGCAGCGCGGCCTCTGGCACGCCGAGTTCGGCGCAGGCTTCGGCGACGGCCGCGTTCACCACCTGCAGCGCGGCCATCGCGCGCAACTCGGGCTTGTAGATCTTGCCCACGTTGGTCATCGGCATGGCCCCGATCACCGACACCCACTTGGGCCGCGCCGGCGCCTCATCGACGCGCGCGGCGGTGAACGCGAGCAGCTCTTCTTCCGTTGCCGATGCACCCGGCACCAGGGTCGCGAAGATCACGGGCAGTTCGCCCGCATAGGCATCGGGCGCGCCCACGGCGGCGCACAGCTGCACGGCGGGGTGTGCACCCAGCGCGTCTTCGATGGTCTTGGGGTCGATGTTGTGGCCGCTGCGGATGATCAGGTCCTTCGAGCGGCCCGTGAGGTTGAGCCGCTCCTGGCTGTCGATCCAGCCCAGGTCGCCCGTGGCAAGCCAGCCGTCGGCCGTGAAGGCCTTGGCATTGTCGGCCGGGTCCACGAAGCCCGAGAACAGGTTCGGCGACTTGAACAGCACCATGCCGGTTTCGCCCGGCGCCACCTCGTGGTCGCTGGCATTGCCGTTCTCGTCGAGCGCCACCACGCGCATCTGCATGTACGGCAGCCGAAAGCCCACGCAGCCCGCGGGCCCGTCCACACCCGGCGGCGTGATGGTCGAGATGCCGGCCATCTCCGTCATGCCCAGGCTCTCGTGCACGTGCAGGCCGAACAGGCGCTCGAAGCGCGCGGCGAGTTCCGGCGCGAGTACGGCGGCGCCGGTGCGGCAGTAGGTGATCGATGAAATGTCCGCACCGTCCAGCGGCACGTTGGCCAGCGCCGCGAGCACGGTGGGCACGGCCGAGAGCGAGGTCGGGCGGTACTTCTCCACCAGCTTCCAGTAGTTGGCCAGCACCTCCTTGTTGCGCAGCAGCGAGGTCGTCGGGATGATCAC
Organism: Variovorax sp. Varisp85; assembly: GCF_047304045.1. Taxonomy (NCBI): domain Bacteria; kingdom Pseudomonadati; phylum Pseudomonadota; class Betaproteobacteria; order Burkholderiales; family Comamonadaceae; genus Variovorax; species Variovorax sp. Varisp85. The sequence continues at coordinate 19,631 of NZ_JBGLYN010000075.1, read as the reverse complement.
CTCCACGCCCGCCGACAGCGCCGCCAGCGAGGCCGGCAGCACGCCCGCCACATGGAACAGCGGATAGCCGTTGATGGAGATGCCGTTCTCGTTCATGCCCGCGACCTGCACGCTGGCCCAGGCGGTGAACACCTGCGCGCCGTGGCTGTGGCGCGCGAGCTTCGGCGCGCCCGTGGTGCCGCCGGTGTGGAAGTACGCAGCGATGTCGGTGGGTGCGATGTCGCGCCCGCTCACGAGCCGATCAGATGGTTGTGCCGCACGCAGCACATCGAACTCCGCCACGCCCGGCAGCGCGGTCGCGCTGTCCGATCCTGCTCCAGGCAGCGTGCCGGCCGTGCCCGGCACCTCGTCGTGCGGCGCCACGCGCAGCACGGTGGTCAGCGTGGGCACCTGGCCGCGCAGGCGCATGGCCTTCGACCACATGCCCGATTCGGCGTCCGAGCCGTAGGCGATCAGCACCTTGGCGCGGCCGGCGGTCATCAGCGCGACCAGCTTCTCGTCGGTCAGCAGCGGGTTCAGCGGCTGCACGATGCCGGCCGCCTCTCCGCCCCACAGCGCGAGGTGGTACTCCAGGCAACCGGGCAAAAGCACCGCGACCGCGTCGTCGGGCCCGACGCCCAGCGCGTGCAGCATGTTCGCGGTCTGGTGGATGCGCGCGAGCAGTTCGGCGTACGACCAGCGGATCGGCTCGTCGGCCGGGTTGCCGGTGCGCAGGAAGGTCAGCGCGGTCTTGCCGCCGAAGGCAAGGCCCGCGTTGCGGAAGATCTCGTAGGTGCTGCGCACCGTGAGCGCCTGTTCCAGCGGTGTCTCTTCGAGCCGGTGGATGTCCGCCAGGCTGCGGACGGGAAATGCGGGGCGGAACGGCGCGCCGACCGGCGTCTTGTGGTTCTTGTTTTCGTTGTTTGTCATGTCTGTCTCCTTGATGCCGGTCGTCGGCCGCCTGCCGTTTTACTGGGCCGTGATGTGGTTGTCGCGAATGACCTTGCCCCAGCGATCGAAATCCTCGCGCATGCGCGCGCCGGTCTGCTCGGGCGTGCGGTAGGCCGCGAAGGAGCCGACGCCCTGGAGCCTGTCCTGCACTTCCTTGTCGGCCAGCGCCGCCTTCAGTTCGGCACTCATGCGGTCGACCACGTCCTTGGGCGTGCCGGCGGGCGCCAGCAGGCCGCCCCACGAGGTCGCATCGAAGCCCGGGAAGCCCTGCTCGGCCACCGTCTTCACGTCGGGCAGCAGGCTCACGCGCTGCCCGGAGCCGACCGCGATGGCGCGCAGCTTGCCGGATCGGATGTGCGGCAGCACGCCCACGAGATCCGAGAACATCGCGGGCACCTGGCCGCCGATCAGGTCGGTCACGGCCGGTGCGCTGCCGCGGTAGGGCACGTGCTGCATGTCGAACTTGCCGATGGTCTTGACCTGTTCGGTCGTCAGGTGGCCGAAGCTGCCGGCACCGGCCGTCGTGTAGTTGAGCTTGCCGCCTTCGGCCTTGGCCTTCGCGATCAGGCTCTGCAGGCTGTTCACCTCGGGCAGCGACTTGGGGTTGACCACCAGCACGATCGGCAGGTCGTACACCGAGCCCACGGGCGTGAAGTTCTTGAAGATGTCGTAGCCCGTCGGGCCGTACAGGTGCGCGGCCAGCAGCGTCGGCGTGGCCAGCATCACGAAGGTGTAGCCGTCGGGCGCGGCGCGGGCCGCGGCGGCGGCGCCCACGGTGCCCGAGGCGCCGCTGCGGTTGTCGATCACGATGTTCTGCTTGAGCGCGGCCGACATCTTCTGCGCCACGATGCGCGAGGCCACGTCGGTCGGGCCACCGGGCGGGAAGGGCACGATCAGCGTGATCGGCTTGGCTGGCCAGGCCTGTGCGAAGGCGCTGCCAGCGATGAGCGGCAGGGCGAGTGCGAGAAGGGCGCGGCGAACGGGACTGCGAAGGGAAGAAAGGGATGCCATTGGGTCTTGTCTACTTTGGAAATTCGGACACCTGTCTTCTTCAGACGACGCCACTCTTTTTCAGCGCCGCCAGCTTGTCATCCGACAGGCCGAGCAGCGACTGCAGCACGTCGTGCGTGCCTTCGCCCAGGGTGGGCGGTGCGCTGCGCACGGGCAGGCGCTCGCCGTCGAAACGGTAGGGCGGCGCCAGCACGTTGACCGTGCCGGCCACCGGATGCGGCTGCGTGGTGACGAGGCCGGCGTCGGTGGCGCGCTTCGATTGCAGCGCCTCCAGCAGGCCCAGCACCTCGCCGCATGGAATGCCCGAGGCCGTGAGCCTGGCGAGCAGGTCGGCGCGCTGGCGCTTCGCCAGTTCGGCATGCAGCTCGGGCAGCAATACCGCGCGGTTCGCGGAGCGCAGGATGTTGGTCTTGAAGCGCTCGTCGGCCGCGAGGTCGGGCCGCTCGATCACTTCGGTGCAGAAGCGGGCGAACTGCGCGTTGTTGCCCACGGTGATGACGAGCGGGCCGTCGGCTGCATCGAACACGCCGTACGGCACGATCGACGGATGCGAGTTGCCGTAGCGCGGCGGGTCTTCGCCCATCAGCAGCGCTTCGAGGCCGTAGTAGGCGGTGATCATCAGGCCGCAGTCGAACAGCGCCATCTCGACGTGCCGCCCCTTGCCGGTCTTCTCGCGCTGGTAGAGCGCGGCCAGGATGGCCTGCGCCGAGTACATGCCGGTGAACAGGTCGACCGCGGCCACGCCGAACTTCAGCGGCGGTTGGTTCGCTTCGCCATTGAGCGCCATCAGCCCGGCCTCGCCTTGAACGACGAGGTCGTAGCCCGGCCGCGCGGCCTCGGGCCCGGTGCGGTCGTAGCCCGAGATCGAGCAGTAGATGAGACCCGGCTGCTCCTTGCTCAACTGCTCGTAGCCGAGGCCCAGCTTGTCGATGCCGCCGAACTTGAAGTTCTGGATCACCACGTCGCACTGCTTCGCGAGATCGCGCGCGAGCTGCTGGCCTTCGGGCGTCTGCAGGTCGAGCGTGACCGAGCGCTTGTTGCGGTTCACGCTGTTGAAGTAGGCCGTCTCGGTCTTGCCGACGCGCAGGCCCCAGTCGCGCGTGTCGTCGCCGCGGCCCGGGTGCTCGACCTTGATGACCTCGGCGCCCATGTCGGCCAGCACCATGCCGCACCAGGGGCCCGCGAGGATGCGGGACAGATCGAGGACGCGCACGCCGGCCAGCGGCAGCGAGGAATTCAGCGAGGACATGGCAACTCCGGAAAGATTGAAAACCCCTGCACCCGCGCGCGAGGGCCTGGAGGAATGGGCACGGCGCGCGTCAGGACGCGGCCTGCTTGCGGCGGCGCAGCGCGACGAAATCGGCGCTGCGCTTGCCGAGGAACGCACCGATGCCTTCGGCCGATTCGGCGTCGCCCTGCGACTCGACCATGAACACGGCCTCGGCGTCGAGCTGCTCTTCCAGCGTGGCGTGGTGCGCCTGGCGGCACAGCGTCTTGATGCGTGCGCTCGCGCGCTGCGGACCGGTCGCGACCTTGGCCGCGAGCGCGATGGCTTCGGCCAGCGCGGCGCCCTTGTCGGTGAGGTGGTTGACCGCGCCCAGCGCATGCAGGCGCTCGGCCGGCATGCGGTCGCCGGTCAGGCACATCTCGGTCAGCACCTGGCGCGAGACGAACTCGGCCAGGAAGGCCGTGGCCCCACCGTCCGGCGTGAGGCCGACCTTCACATAGGCGACTGTGTAGAACGCATCGCGCGCCGATACCAGCATGTCGCACGCCAGCGCCATCGACAGGCCCGCGCCGGCCGCGCCGCCTTCCACGGCCGCGATCACGGGCTTGCTGCAGTCGCGCAGTGCGCGGATCAGGTTGTTGAGGCCTTCGAGAATCTCGCGGCGCTCGGCCGTCGGCAGCTCGCGCCGCTTGGCCAGCAGGTTCAGGTCGCCGCCGGAGCAGAAGAAATCGCCTGCGCCGGTGAAGACGATGGCGCCGACCTCGGGGTCGTCCTGCGCATCGACGAGCGCGGCCGAGAGCTCGGCATACAGCGTCGGCGTGATCGCGTTGCGCGCGGCGGGGTTGCTGTTGGTCAGGATGCGGACGGCGCCTTCCTGCGAGATCAACACGGTCTTGCCGCTCATGCCGCCAGCTCCTTGCCGAGCGCGATGTAGCGCTGCAAGTGGTGATCTTCGTCGCCCAGTTGGTGGTCGATCATCACGAGGCGCTTGGCGTAGTGGGGCAGCGGCAGCTCCCACGTCATGCCGATGCCGCCATGCATCTGGATGCTTTCTTCCGCCACCAGCGCACCGATGCGGCCGATGCTGAACTTGGCGGCCGAGAGCGCGCGCTCGCGCGCCACGCGGTCCGTGCCGTCGATGGCGGCCGCGGCGTTGATCACGGCCGAGCGGGCCTGCTCGATCTCGAGCAGCAGGTCGGCCATGCGGTGCTGCAGGGCCTGGAAGCTGCCGATGAGAATGCCGAACTGCTTGCGCGTGCGCAGGTATTCCAGCGTGGCGGCCTTGGCGGCTTCCATCGCGCCCAGCGCTTCGGCGCACAGCGCGAGCACGCCGCGGCCGATGGCGCGTTCCAGCGTGGCGTGGCCCTGGCCTTCGGCGCCGAGCAGCGCGCCGGCGCCCAGCTTGACGCCGTCGAACGCAAGTTCGGCGACCCGGCCGCCGTCGATCGAGGGGCAGCCGCGCACCGCGAGGCCCGCAGTCTTGGCGGGCACGAGGAACAGCGAGATGCCGGCTTCGTCGTCCACGTTGCCCGAGGTGCGCGCGGAAACCAGGAACAGGTCGGCCTGCTCGCCCTGCGGCACCACGGCCTTGGCGCCGTGCAGCACCCAGCCGTCGCCGCTGCGTTCGGCCCTGGTCTGTACGCGCGTGCGCTCGTAGTGCGTGTCGGCTTCGTCGTGCGCGAAGGCCGCGACGGTCACGCCGTTGATGATGTCGCCGAGCTTCTTTTTCTGCGCGTCGCTGCCGGCGGCGCTGATCGCCTCGCCGACCATCACCGCGCCCAGCAGCGGCTCGACCACGAGGCCGCGGCCCAGCGCCTCGAAGACCACCGCGATGTCGAAGCCGCCGCCACCGAAGCCGCCATCGGCCTCGCCGAACAGCGCGCCGATCACGCCGAGCTCGGCGAACTGCTGGAAGATTTCCTTGCTGAACCCGTGCTGCGACTTCGCGATGCGGTCGCGCGCATCGAAGGCGTACTGCTCGGCGATGAAGCGGTTCAGGCTGTCGGCGAGCATGCGCCGGTCTTCGGTGTGTTCGAAGTTCATGTGCGTCTCTCCTTTACAGCCCGAGGATCATCTTGGAGATGATGTTCTTCTGGATTTCATTCGAGCCGCCGAAGATCGACAGCTTGCGGTTGTTGAAGTAGCGCGATGCGGCTGCCTTCGCATAGGCCGGGCCGAAGGTCTCGCCGTCGAAGCCGTCGTGCAGCGCTTCCTCGATGAAGGGCCGGCCGTAGACGCCCATCGCGCGGCGCGCGAGCGACGAGATCTCCTGGCGGATCTCGGTGCCGCGGATCTTGAGCATCGAGCTTTCCGCACCCGGCACACCGCCGCCGGCCACCGCAGCGATCACGCGCAGGTTCGTCGTCTTCATGTTCTCGAGATCGATCTCGACACGCGCCATGCGTGCGGCAAACGCCGGGTCTTCGGCCAGCGGCTTGCCGTTCTTCGTCTGCGTGGCCGCAATGCCCTTGAGCTGTTCGAGCGCCGCCACCGAGAAGCCCACGCCCGCGATGTTGGTGCGCTCGTAGGTCAGCAGGTACTTGGCACAGGTCCAGCCCTTGTCCTCTTCGCCGACCAGGTTCTCGGCCGGCACGCGCACGTCGGAGAAGAACACCTCGTTCACTTCATGCTCGCCGTCGAGCGTGATGATCGGGCGCACTTCCACGCCGGGCGAAGTCATGTCGATCAGCAGGAAGCTGATGCCTTCCTGCTTCTTCGCCTCGCGGTTCGTGCGCACCAGGCAGAAGATCATGTTGGCGTGCTGGCCCAGCGTGGTCCAGGTCTTCTGGCCGTTCACGATGAAGTGGTCGCCCTGCGCGTCGATGCCGCGCACGGCCGAGGTCTTCACGGCGGCGAGGTCGGAGCCCGCGCCGGGTTCCGAGTAGCCCTGGCACCACCAGTCGTCGCCGTTCAGGATGCGCGGCAGCCAGCGGCGCTTCTGCGCCTCGTTGCCGTACTTGATGAGCACCGGACCCAGCATGTTCACGCCGAAGGGCACGATGCGCGGCGCAAAAGCCAGCGCGCATTCGTGCTCGAAGATGAATTTCTCGACCGCCGTCCAGCCGGGGCCGCCGTACTGCTCGGGCCAGTGGTTGGCGAGCCAGCCGCGCGCGTTGAGGATGGCGTGCCATTCCTCCATGTCGGCCTTCTCGAGGATCTTGCCGCTGCGCACTTTCTCGGACAGCCGCACCGGCAGCTTGGCGGCCAGGAAGGCGTGCACTTCGGTGCGGAAGGCTTCTTCTTCGGAGGTGAAGTTCAGGTCCATCGCGGGCTCCTCAATAAATCTCGAACAGGCCGGCAGCGCCCATGCCACCGGCGATGCACATCGTGACCACGGCGTATTTGGCGCCGCGGCGCTTGCCTTCGATGAGCACATGGCCCGTGAGGCGGGCGCCGGTCATGCCGAAAGGATGGCCGATGGAGATCGCGCCGCCGTTCACGTTCAGGCGCTCCGACGGAATGCCCAGCCTGTCCTGGCAGTAGATCGACTGCGAGGCGAAGGCTTCGTTGAGTTCCCACAGGCCGATGTCCTCGACCTTCAGGCCGTGGCGCGCGAGCAGCTTGGGCACCGCGAAGACCGGGCCGATGCCCATCTCGTCGGGCTCGCAGCCCGCCAGCGCGAGGCCGCGGAAGGCGCCCAGCGGCTTGATGTTGGCGCGCTCCGCGTCCCTGGCCTCCATCAGCACGCAGGCCGATGCGCCGTCGGACAGCTGCGAGGCGTTGCCGGCGGTGATGAACTTGTCCTCGCCCATCACCGGCTTCAGCTTGGCGAGCGCTTCGTAGGTGGTGCCGCGGCGGTTGCAGTTGTCCTCGGTGGCGGTGACTTCGCGATAAGTGACTTCCTTGGTCTCCTTGTCGGTCACGGCCATCGTGGTGGTGCAGGCCACGATCTCGTCCTTGTAGCGGCCGGCCAGTTGCGCCTCTTCGGTCTTGCGCTGGCTCTCGGCGGAGAAGCGGTCCTGCGCTTCGCGGCTGATGTTGTAGCGCTTGGCGACGATGTCGGCCGTGTCGATCATGGCCATGTAGAGATCGGGCTTGTGCTCGACAATCCACGGGTCCAGGCTGAGGTCGCCACCGTCGCCGGGGCTGCGGCCGCGGATCTGCGAGATGCTCTCCACGCCGCCCGCGATCATGGCCGGCGCGCCGTCCACGACGATGCGGCCGGCGGCCATCGCGATGGCCTGAAGGCCCGAGGCGCAGAAGCGGTTCACCGTGGTGCCGGCGATGCTGATGGGCAGGCCCGAGCGGATGATGCTCTGGCGCGCGATGTTGCGGCCGGTGGTGCCCTCGGGATAGCCGCAGCCGAGGATCGCGTCCTCGATCAGCGCCGGGTCCAGGCCCGAGCGCTCGACCGCGGCCTTCACCGCGAAGGAGGCCAGCGTGGCGCCGGGGGTGATGTTGAATTCGCCGCGATGCGCCTTGGTGAGAGGGGTGCGAGCGGTGGAAACGATGACGGCTTCACGCATGGAAATGGCTCCTGTACGGCGGACGGTGTGGATTACTCGGATTGATTGAGGCTCGCGAAATCGGCACCGCGTTCGACCAGCTCCACCAGCAGTGGCGACGGCTTCCAGAAGAGCGGGTCATCCTTCGCGAACTCGCGGATGTCGGCCAGCACCTTCGGCAGGCCCACGGTGTCGGCGTACTTCATCGGGCCGCCGCGATGGCGCGGGAAGCCGTAGCCGTAGAGGAAGGTCACGTCCACGTCGAGCGGGCGCAGCGCGATGCGCTGGAGCACGACGTTGGCGCCTTCGTTGATCATCGCGGCCATGTAGCGGCGCATGATTTCTTCCTCGGTGAACTGGCGCGGCGTGATGCCCGCGCGCACGCGTTCGGCGTCGATGATGGCCAGCACCTCCGGATCGGGCACGCCGGTGCGCGCGCCTTCGGGGTACAGGTAGTAGCCGCGCTGCGTCTTCTGGCCGAACCAGCCGCGCTCGCAGATGCGGTCGGCCACCTGCACGTAGCGCGCCTGCGGGTCGCGCGTGGCGGCCTTGCGCTTGCGCGTGGCCCAGCCAATGTCGCCGCCCGCGAGGTCGGACACCTGGAACGGGCCCATCGGGTAGCCGAAGTTGCGAACGGCCGCGTCGATCTCGTAGGGCGAGGCGCCGTCTTCCATCATGTGGTCGGCCGCCTGGCGGTACACCGCGAGAATGCGGTTGCCGATGAAGCCATCGCACACGCCCGCGCGCACGGGCACTTTCTTCAGCTTCTTCGCAAGCTCGAAACCGGTGGCGACCACGTCGGCGCTCACCTTGGCAGGCACCACGATCTCGAGCAGCTTCATGATGTTGGCGGGCGAGAAGAAGTGCAGGCCCACCACGTCCTGCGGCCGCGAGATGCTGTCGGCGATTTCGTCGATGTCGAGGTACGAGGTGTTGGTGGCGAGTACGGCGCCGCGCTTGCACACGCGGTCGAGCTCGGCGAACACTGCCTTCTTGACGCCCATCTCTTCGAACACGGCCTCGACCACGATGTCGACGTTGGCGAGTGCGTCATAGGAGGTCGAACCGTTGAAGCGCGCCATCACGGCGGCCTTGCTTTCGGGCGTCATGCGGCCCTTGGCGATGAGGCCGTCGTACACCTTCTCCACATGCTGGCGGCCGCGCGCGAGGCTGGGCTCGTCGCGCTCGATCATGGTCACGGGCAGCCCCGCGTCCAGCATCGCTACCGCGATGCCCGCGCCCATGGTGCCCCCGCCGACGATGCCGGCCGACTCCAGCGCGCGCGGCTTGGCGGCCTTGGTCTCGGGCGCCTTCAGCACTTCGCGCTCGGCGAAGAAGGCGTGGATCAGGCCGGCGCGCTGCGGGCTGTCGATGCACTGCAGGAACAGCTTGCGCTCCAGCGCCATGCCTTCGTCGAACGGCAGCGTGAGTGCGCCTTCGACGGCTTCGATGATCTTCATCGGCGAGAACAGGCCGCGGCTCTTCTTGGCGGTGTCGGCGCGCGCGGCTTCGAGGGCGGCGCGGCTGGCTTCGGTGTCGGCGAGGCCGGCGGCTTCGCGCGTGCGGCGCACCGGGGCCTTGGCGGCAACCAGTTCCTGCGCGTAGGCGAGGCCTTCGGCCAGCGCGTCGGCGTCGTTGCCGAGCCGGTCGACGAGGCCGAGCGACAGCGCTTCCTTGGCGCCGGCGTGGCGGCCGCTGAGCACCAGCTCGAGCGCGGGCTTCGCGCCGATCAGGCGCGGCGCGCGCTGCGTGCCGCCCGAGCCGGGCAGCAGGCCCAGCGCCACTTCGGGCAGGCCGAGCTTGGCGGTGGGCGAGGCGATGCGGTAGTGCGCCGACAGCGCCACTTCGAGCCCGCCGCCGAGCGCGGCACCGTGGATGGCGGCGACGACCGGTTTCGTGCAGTTCTCGATCTTCAGGCAGGCCTCGGGCAGCGACGGCGGCTGCGGCGTCTTGCCGAATTCGCGGATGTCGGCGCCCGCGATGAAGTTGCGGCCCGCGCCGACGATCAGCACCGCCCTGGCGGCGCTGTCGGCCTCGGCCGCATCGATGGCGGCCACGAGGCCGCGGCGCACATCCACGCCCAGGGCATTGACGGGCGGGTTGTCGATGGTCACCACGAACACGTCGCCTCGACGCTCGAAGGTGACGGGACCGGTGGACGTGGAGGGGCTGGGAGTGCTGGTGGCCATGTGCGTGTCGCTTGTCTCTTGCGTTGCGGGCCGGCGGGCCCGAGGCTCTGGGGTGAACCCCGCATTCTTGGACCGCGCCGCCTCTTTGACAATTGCATAGACGGTTGACAGACTGTCAAAGAATTTTTGACACAATCGCCGCATGGACCTCCAATCGCTCACCCTGCTGGTGGAAATCCTCGACGCCGGCAACCTGAGCGCCGCCGCCCGCCGGCTCAAGATGAGCCGTGCCAACGTCAGCTATCACCTGAACCAGCTGGAGCGCTCGGTGGGTGCGCAACTGGTGCGGCGCACCACGCGGCGTGCCGAGCCGACCGAAATCGGCCTGCGGCTCTACCAGCACGGCATCGCCATCCAGGGCGAGCTGCTGGCCGCGCGCGAATCGGTCACCACGCTGGGCCAGGAGCTGCAGGGCCGCGTGCGGCTGAGCGTGCCCAGCGGCTACGGCCAGCTCGTGATGGCCGGCTGGCTGATCGACTTCAAGCGCCAGTACCCCGGCATCGTGCTCGACGTGGTGTTCGAGAACCGCATCGAGGACCTGCTGCGCGACGAAGTCGACATCGCGATCCGCGTGATTCCCGAGCCGCCGCAGAACCTCGTGGCGCGCGAGATGGGGCCGGTGCGCTACGTGGCCTGTGCCTCGACCGACTATGCGGCGAAGCATCCGCTGCCCGTGCAGCTCGACGCGCTGCAGGGCGCGCCGGTGGTCACGGCTGCCGTCATCGGCCGCCAACTGCGCGTGTCGGCCTACCAGGGCGAGACACGGCGCGAGGTGATCCTGGAGCCGACGCTGATCTCGGAAAACTTCCTGTTCCTGCGCCAGGCCATCCTCGCCGGCCTGGGCATCGGCCTCGTGCCCGACTATGTGGTGCAGGAAGACGTGCGCAAGGGCGACGTCGTGACCACGCTCGACGACTGGCGCCTGAGCATCTTCGGCACGCAGATGTTCATGCTCTACATGCCGAACCGCCAGCACACGCGCGCGATCCGGACCTTCATCGATTTCATTCTGCAGCGGGTGCGGCCGGTGCCCGGTCAGACGCCGGAGGCGCGATAGCCGGCGGCTACGCCTGCCGCCGCTCCACCCCGGCGCCCTCGTAGTGCCGCGCCTTGTCCGCGTACATCGCCCGGTCCGCCCGCTGCAGCGCAGTTTCCAGCGACTCCTCCCCGTGGCAGGTCGCCAGCCCGATGGCCAGGCTCAGCGCATGGCCGCTCTGGCCCGCATGGAACTGGTTGTTCATTTCGAGCAGCGTAAGAATGCGCTCGCGCATCGCCTCGGCGCCGCGCTCGTCGGTCATGGGCAGCAGCACCGCGAACTCGTCGCCGCCGATGCGCGCGGGCCAGGCCGGCGGGTCGACGGCCTTGTCGAGCACTTCGCCCATGCGGCGCAGCAGCGAGTCGCCGGCGGCATGGCCTTCGTGGTCGTTGATCTGCTTCAGCCCGTTGAGGTCGATCGCCACGATCGACACCGGCCAAGGCCCCTTGCGCGACAGGCGGTTGAGCTCCTCGGTGTAGTAGGTGCGGTTGCACAGCTGCGTGAGCACGTCGTGCTTGCCGAGGTATTCGAGGTAGGCCTCGGCCTTCTTGCGCGCGGTGATGTCGACCAGCGACACCAGCACCAGGTCCCAGGTGTCGAGCCGGTCGTCCTGCACCGCGAACTGCATGTGGATGTTCAGCGCCTCGCCCGACAGCGAATAGTTGAGCACCTCGCGCTGCTGCACCGTCTTGCCGTTCCACAGGTCCTGCAGCTGCTCGGCGAAGGACTCGCGCATCTCGTCGCGGAAGACGCGCGAGATATTGCCCAGCAGGGTCTGCAGGTCGGGCGCGCCGAACATGCGCAGCGTTTCGTGGTTCACGTCGATGACGCGGATCTCCTGCATGCAGCGCGTGACGAATTCGGGGTGCACCTTGATGAAGGTGGCGAAGTCGGTGATGCCGCGCGTGCGGATGCTCTCGAGCAGCGAGCGCACCGCGCTGAAGTCTTCCACCCACAGCGACACGGGCGAGCGGTCGAACAGGCTGCGCGCGTGCTTCGCGCTCTCGTCGCGCAGGCGCTGCGCGGCCACGCGCTCGGTCACGTCGTCGAGCGACACCAGCACGCGGCTCCAGGAGTCTTCGTGGCCGGGCAGCACGCGGGCGCGAACGCGCACGTCGAGCCGCCGGCCGTCGAGCGCGTAGTTGACGGTTTCGCTCTCGAAGGTGAGCTGGCCGCGCCACAGCTGGTCGAGCTCGTGCACCACGGTGGCCGACATGTCGCCGCGGAACACGCGGTCCAGCGCGCCCAGCAGGGTCTGCTGGCTGTCGGCGGCAAAGAGCCGCAGCGTGTGCTGGTTGACCCGCAGCACCTTCAGCAGCGCCATGCAGTCGCTCACCCGCTGCGGGTCCGCCGACAGGTGCGCCACCAGGTCGGTGACGCCCTCGGCGCGCCAGCCGTCGAGCTTGCGCTTCAGGTCGCCGTAGTCCTCGATCCAGAGCGAGACGGGCGCCAGGTCGAACATGCCGTCGAGGTCGTCGCTGGTCGACGAAACCGAAGAGGGGGCGAACGCGGCTGCGGGCAGGGCCATCGATGAAGCTTTCGAGGAAGCGGCTGTGGATGTCGGCGAAATGAAGACTTAATTATTACATTTATTAACGTGAGATCAGCGGCTGTAGAGGCCCACCACGCTCTGGCCGCCCAGCGCATGGCCCTTGAGCGCGGCCAGCAGTGCGTCGCGCGCGAGGCCGGCCGGCAGGCTGCCCGGTGCGAGGTCGGTGGCAATCACGGTCAGCACGTAGTGGTGCGGCCGGTCGCCCACCGGCGGGCACACGCCGCGGTAGGCGGGCGCGCCGGCCACGTTCGGGCCCATGGTGAAGTTGAAGTTCGAGCCCGCCTGTCCTTCGCCCGCCTTGAGTTCGCCGCGCTCGGCCGCGATGTTGTAGGCCACCCAATGCGACACGCCGAGGCCGGCCGCGCCGTCTGGATCGAGCACCAGCACGGCGACCGATTTCGTCTTGGCCGGCAGGTTGCTCCACGCCACGGGCAGCGAGACGTTCCTGCCGCCGCAGTCGCCCGCGCCGGCGTGGTCGGACGGAATGACGCCGTTGTCGCCGAAAGCGCTCGACGTGACTCTCATGCCCGTGAAGGCCTTGCCGGTGCCGGGCGACATGCCCGTGCAGCCCGCCACGAGGCCGGTGAACGCGAGGGCCGCGATCGACAGTGCAAGAGGATTGTTGTTGCGCATTTCTTTTCTCCTGGAGGGTTGTCTTCACCCGGCCTGGCCGAGCCACACGCTGCCGTCCGCTCTTTCGTGCACCGCCAGCGGCGTGAGCCGCGCACCGCGGCAGGGACCGCCGACGCACTTGCCGGTGTCGGGCTCGAAGATGGCGCCGTGCCGCGCGCACATCAGAAAGCGGCCTGAACTCTCCAGCACCTGGCCCTCGAAATCAAGCGGGCCGCCCGCGTGAGGGCATTGGTTGAGATAGCCGTGCACGCTGCCTTGCCAGCGCACGGCGAAGGCCTGGGTGCCGCCGGGCGCGGTGAACAGGGCGGCGGGGCCGTTGTCGGCGAGTACCGGGGAGATCAGCTGGGGCTCTGTCGTGCTCATCATTCTTTTGACTGCATTTCGCAAGGAAGCCTGGGCCTGAGCGAAGGAAACAGTATCTCCTGCGAGGTGGGGCGAGGCAAAGCAGTCTGCATGGCCGATCTCGCGTAGGAGCGCATGAACGATGCCGCTCCCGTCGACCCGCAAGGCTAGGTGCCCTTGCCGGCCGGCTTCTTCAGGCTTTGCGCCACCAGGACAGCTTCCCTTGCCAGGGCCGCCAACGCTTCATGGTCTTCGATGATCTCGATGGGGACCTCGAAGTACTTCTTGACTTGCACCCGCCGCGCCTTCGTGTCGTAGGCAAAGCACTTGCTGCCCAGCTTCTCGTACTTCGGCCGGGTGTTCTTGTCCACGACGAAGTACACGGTGCTGCCCATGATCATCGCGAACTGCGTGGCGTCGGCCGACAGCCCCGTGCCGCCGAAGAATCGGGTCTTGGCGATGCGCGGGATTCCGCGGAGACGGTCAACGATGAAGTCGACGAACTGCGACGAGGCTTCCGACATGATGCTGCTGGCGTCTGGCGCGCGATGGAAAGAGCGCAGTGTCGCCGAGTCCGGCCACGCTGCGTCGGCTCCCGGCAGTGGAAAATTTGTGGAATCCCGCGAACCGTTCGGCGGGTTCGACGCCTCCTTGTTTCCGAGGGTCTTCCTCATGCACCCAAGGATCGAAGGAGTCACCATGGTCTACGTCAAGAATGTCCCCGGTTGGGAACGCGCGCTGCGCATCGTCATGGGCCTCGCCGGCCTGCTTTTCGCCGCCATGAGCTGGGGCACGGCCGGCTTCGGGCTCGCCGCGATCGCCGGGCTCACGGGCGCGACGCTCGCGCTGACGGGCCTGTTCGGCTTCTGCCCGATGTGCGCCATGGTCGGGCGCAAACCTGGCAAGGGGCGCTGAGCCATGGGCGTGGGCATCGACCGCACCGGCCTGATCCAGGCCGCGCAGACCGGCGACCCCGCCGCCATTGCGGGCCTGCTCGCGGTCTGCCAGGCCGATGCGCGCCGCTACGCCTGGCGGCACTGCCAGGCCAGCGACATCGACGACGCCGTGCAGGAGTCGCTGTTGGTGATCGCCCGCAAGGTCCGGGCGCTGAAGGCGGCCGCGGCCTTCTCGTCGTGGCTCTTCACCGTCATCCGGCGCGAATGCCTCAGGCTGCAGCGCGCGATGTTCCGGCATGAACCGCTCGGCGACGAGGTGGCCGAGCGGCAACTGGCCAGCCGCAGCGACGGCGCTTTGCGCATCGACCTCACGCACGCGCTGGAGTCGCTTCCCGCGCACTACCTCGAAGTGGTGCTGCTGCGCGACTTCGAGGAGCTGACCATCGCCGAGATCGCCGAACGCCTCGGCGAACCGCCGGGCGCCGTGAAGAGCCGGCTGCACCGCGCGCGGGCGCTGGTGCGCGAGTATTTGCTGGGGGGCGATGCGACAATTGCCGGGCCATGACAGACACCCTCACGATCACCCGCCCCGACGACTGGCACCTGCACGTGCGCGACGGCGCCGCCCTCGAAGCCGTCGTTCCCCACAGCGCGCGCCAGTTCGGCCGCGCGCTGATCATGCCGAACCTGCGTCCCCCCGTGACCACCGCCGCGCAGGCCATGGCCTACCGCGACCGCATCCGCGCCGCCGTGCCCGCAGGCACCGCCTTCGAGCCCGTGATGTCGCTCTACCTCACCGACAAGCTGCCGCCCGAGGAAATCGCGCTGGCCGCGGAGGCCGGCGTGCGCGCGCTCAAGCTCTACCCGGCCGGCGCCACCACCAACAGCGATGCCGGCGTGACCGACATCCGCAAGACCTACAAGACGCTTGAAGCCATGCAGAAGCACGGCCTGCTGCTGCTGGTGCACGGCGAGGTGACCGACCCGGCCATCGACCTGTTCGACCGCGAGGCCGTGTTCGTCGACCGCGTGATGATTCCGCTGCGCCGCGACTTCCCCGAGCTCAAGGTGGTGTTCGAGCACCTCACCACCAAGGAAGGCGCCCATTACGTGCGCGACGCCGGCCGCTTCACGGCCGCCACCATCACGGCGCACCACCTGCTCTACAACCGCAATGCGATCTTCACCGGCGGCATCCGCCCGCACTACTACTGCCTGCCCGTGCTCAAGCGCGAGACGCACCGCGTGGCGCTGGTCGAGGCGGCCACCAGCGGCAGCGACCGCTTCTTCCTGGGCACCGACAGCGCGCCGCACCCGGCGCACCTGAAGGAACATGCGCTGGGCTGTGCCGGCTGCTACACCGCGCTCACCGCCATCGAGTTGTACGCCGAAGCCTTCGACAGCGTGAACGCGCTCGACAAGCTCGAGGGCTTTGCGAGCTTCCACGGCCCCGACTTCTACAGCCTGCCGCGCCACACCGACACCATCACGCTCAAGCGTGAAAGCTGGACCGTGCCGGAGACCGTGCCCTATGGCGATGCCACGCTGAAGCCGCTGCGCGGCGGCGAAACCGTGAACTGGAAGCTCTTGTGAGTACTTCATCACGCGATCAGTCGCTCAAAGCGCGGCATCTGAGGTTGGCAAGATCCCGTCGAGAAACACCACGGAGCCGGCTTTGCCGGGCCGTTGGTGAGGGGGTGGGAGAAGCGACACGAAGTGCGCGCAGCCTGGGGGTGAGCCAATGACTCGCGTGATGCTGCTGATCGACGCCGACAACGTCTCGGCCGACGTGATCGAGCAGGCCGTGCAGCGCACGATGGACGAGTACGGCGCCATCCACGTGCGCCGCGCCTACTGCAATGCCGAGATGGCGGTGAACCGCCAGGCCCTGTTCAAGCGGCTGTCGGTGCGGCCGATGGTGAACCTGTCGACCGGCAAGAACAGCACCGACATCGCGCTGGCCGTCGACGCCATCGACCTCGTGATCGACGAGCGTCCCGACGTGGTGGTGCTGGTCTCGTCCGACTCCGACTTCGCGCCGCTGGTGATACGCCTGCGCGAGAAGGGCTGCCGCGTCTGCGGCATCGGCCAGCAGGGCAAGACGGGCGAGGAAACGGTCGGCATCTACGACACCTTCATGGACCTCGCGCACCACGGCGCGGGCTACGCGGCGCCAGCGGTGCGCACCGCGCCAGCGAAGAAGACGGCCTCCGCCAAATCGGCCGGCACCAAGACATCGCGGGCGAAGAGCGCCGGCACGACGACCGCAGCCGCACCCGCCCCTGCAGCGAAGAAGGCCGCGGCGAAGAAGACGGCACGCAAGACGGCCGCCAAGGCGCCCACCGCGCCGCAACCGCAACCTCCGTCCGAAGCCGCCGAGTTCATCCTGCAGGCCGCGCCCGCATTGCGCGGCGGCAAGGACGTGCCGCTCAACGACGTGGCGAAAGCCTTGCGCACCGCCGGCCTGCTCGGCAAGCACGGCAGCTCGCTCAAGCTGTTCGACAAGCTCACCGGGGAGTTCGCGGTGATGCAGCACCCCGACCGCATCCGCTGGACGGGCGCGCCCGCGCCTTGATCCTGCCGGCAGTCGACTGGGCGCGGCCCTGGCTTGCGCCCTATCGTTCGAGCGGCGAAGCGGTGGCGCGGGCCGCGCTGCATGGCGGAGTCGCCGCCGCGCTGCAGGGCATCAAGCCCGCGCCGGTGCCCGACTTCGTGCACCAGGACGCGCTGCCTCCAGGCCAGGCCTACGAGGCGCACATCTTCCAGACCCGTAGCGTGCCCACGCGCGACAACCTGCACGACTTCTTCAACGGGCTCGTGTGGCTCGCGTTTCCGCACACCAAGCACCGCCTCAACGAACTGCAGGCGAGCGAGATCGCGCGCAGCGGCGTCGCGGCCGTGCGCGGTCCGCTGCGCGACGCGCTCACACTGTTCGACGAGAACGGTGCGCTGCTCGATGCGCCACCCGCACTGTGGCGTGCGCTGGCCGCGCGCGACTGGCATGCGCTGTTCGTCACGCAACGCGGCCTGTGGAGCGAAGCGCGCCTGCTGCTGTTCGGGCACGCGCTGCTCGAAAAGCTGGTGACGCCGCGCAAGCCGATCACGGCGCACGTGCTGCTGATGCACGGCGCGACCGGCCCGGAGGCCTTCGACGATGCGCACATCGCACGGGGGCTCGACCCCCTGCAGCTCCAGCGCAAGCCCTTCGTGCCCTTGCCGGTGCTCGGCGTGCCTGGCTGGTGCGCGGGCAACGAGACCGCGGCGTTCTATGCCGACGCGCAGGTCTTCAGGCCCTTGCCGGGCCAGGAAATACGGCGGGCCTAGAACTTTTGCTCCTATCATGGTTCTACCGGCTGCCGCCGTCCGGAGCGCCCCACAACGTAAAACAACACCCAGGACTCCATGCCGCGCACGGCTTGAAGAGGGCCGCGAGGCCCTTATCTGGGTGGCAGATTTCCCCACGGAGAATTCAACTTGAAACGTATCCTTCTGTTCGTCCTGACCAATGTGATGGTCGTCGCGGTGCTCGGCGTCGTCGCCAGCCTGCTCGGCGTCAACCGCTTCCTCACGGCCAACGGGCTCAACCTGACCGCGCTGCTCGGCTTCGCGCTGGTGATGGGCTTCGGCGGCGCGATCATCTCGCTGCTCATCAGCAAGCCCATGGCCAAGTGGACCACCGGCCTGCACATGATCGACAACCCCCAGTCGCCCGACGAGGCCTGGATCGTCGGCACGGTGCGCAAGTTCGCCGACAAGGCCGGCATCGGCATGCCCGAGGTCGGCATCTTCGAAGGCGAGCCCAATGCCTTCGCGACCGGCGCGTTCAAGAATTCGTCGCTGGTGGCGGTGTCCACCGGCCTGCTGCAGAACATGACGCGCGAAGAGGTCGAGGCCGTCATCGGCCACGAGGTGGCGCACATCGCCAACGGCGACATGGTCACCATGACGCTCATCCAGGGCGTGATGAATACCTTCGTCGTGTTCCTGTCGCGCGTGATCGGCTATGCGGTCGACAGCTTCCTGCGCCGCGGCGACGACCGCTCGTCGGGCCCCGGCATCGGCTACTACGTGAGCACCATCGTGCTCGACATCGTGCTGGGCTTTGCCGCCGCGATGGTGGTGGCCTGGTTCTCGCGCCACCGCGAGTTCCGCGCCGACGCCGGCTCGGCCGCGCTCATGGGCAACCGCCAGCCGATGATGAACGCGCTCGCGCGCCTGGGTGGACTGCCGGCCGGCGAACTGCCGAAGGCGGTCGAAGCCATGGGCATCACCGGCAGCATCGGCAAGCTGTTCGCCACGCACCCGCCGATCGAGGAGCGCATCGCGGCGCTGCAGAACGCGCGCTGAGCAAGCTGCGGAGCGCGGCAAACATCGCGCCGCCCATGAAAAAAGCCGCCACAGCGATGTGGCGGCTTTTTGCGTTGGGGCTGGCGCGCCGTGCTTCAGCCGGCGGTGGGCGCGTCGGGGGCGGCTTCTGCTTCGGGCGTTGCCTGCACGTCCGTTGCTGCCACAGCTGCAGCTGCCACAGCTGCATCTGCTCGCTTCTTGTCGTCGCGCACCCGCTGCAGCGTGCGCGTCACGTCGCCGAGCTTCATGCCGTACATGTCGGCGAACTCCTGCTCGCTTCGGCCGCTGGCCTCGAAGGCGCGCAGCAGTGCCTCGCGCTTGGCGGCCTGCTCGGCGAGTTCGGCCAGGGCTTCGTCGACCACGGCGTTGGCGTTCGCGTCACGCGAGCGCACGAGCACCGCATAGGCCTCGCGGTCGAGGCCCGAAGCCTCGACGGCCTTGGCGATGCGCGCCACCAGTTGCGGTCGCAGTTCTTCTGCGTTGCCGTTGTTGCGCAGCATGCGGCGGCGGTGCAGCTCGAGGATGGCGTGGTGCACGTGCTCGGGCGCGACCGGGTCCAGCGCGTTGCCGTCGAGGTCGTGGCGCGCCAGGCCGGCGGCCACGGCCTCGAGGTAGCGCGTGGAGCGCGCGTGCTGGCCCATGGCGATCTTCAGGTCTTCGGCCTTGAAGTCCTCGGGGTGGCGCGCAAGCAGTTCCTCATATACGCCGAGCTTCAGCGGCACGAAGCGCGCGCCGAAGAGCTGCGGGTACAGCTCGAAGAGGCGCTCCAGCACCGGGTTGACCTTGCGCGGCGTGCGCTGCGGTTGCTGCTGCTGCGCCTGCGCCTTCTGCTGCCGGGGCTGCTGCGCACGCGGGCCGCGGCCGGTGTTCTTCTGCCGCGGCGGGCGGGAGGCCTGCTGGGGTTGCTGTTGCTGCGCCGGCGCATCTGCGCCCGCGTCTGTTCCTGCACCGGCCTGCAGCTGCTTCAGCTGGTCGGCCATGTCCAGTTGCTGGCGCCGGGGCGGGCGGGCGTTCGTCTTGGG
>NZ_JBGLYN010000074.1:0-33709 GCF_047304045.1 Variovorax sp. Varisp85 | reverse complement strand
GGGGGGCGTTTTTTTTTTTAAAACCCCCCGCCCCGGCCCTCGGGTTGCCCCTGGGGGGGGCGGGGGGGCGCCGCCGCGGGTGTGGGGGGCGGGGGGGGGGTGGGCCGGGGGGACCTCTCGGCCGACGGCCTGCTCGACCATCTGCAACAGGGGCGCGTGGGCGAAGCAGGCGGCATCCTGGTGGTGTCGCCGCGCGACCGCATCTTCGTGGCCTCGACGGACGTCTCGATGTCCCTCACACCCACCCCGCCCGACGGCGTGAACCCGCTGCACGACCGCGCCATGGCGGGCTATCGCGGCAGCGGGACGACGCGCAATGCCAAGGGCATCGACGAAATCTCCGCCATCGCCTCGGTGCCGAACAGCGGCTGGTTCGTGGTGGCCCGGCTGCCCGTTTCGGAAGCGCTGGCCCCGGTGGGGCGCATGCAGACCTTCATCCTGCAGCAACGCGCACCCGCCGTGGCAGCGGTACTCATCGTGATCGGGCTGATCATGGCGTGGCTGCTGCGGCCGCTGCTGCGCGCCGCCGACCAGGCCGACCGGATGACCCGCGGCGAACTCGCGCTGACGCCGCTGCGGGTGGTGCGCGACGACGAGATCGGGTACCTGACGCAGGCCTTCAACCGGCTGCTGGCCAAGCTGCTGGACAACCAGGAGGCCTTGGCGCGCCTGGCCCACCACGACAGCCTGACCGGCCTGCCCAACCGCAAGCTGCTCGACGAACGGCTCCAGCAGGCGCTGCTACGGGCCAAGCGGCATGCGCGCCAGATGGCCGTGCTCTACCTCGACCTCGACGGATTCAAGAAACTCAACGACACGCTCGGCCACGAGGCGGGCGACAAGGCGTTGCTGGAAATCGCGCAACGGCTGCAGGGCCTGGTGCGGCAGACCGACACGGTGGCGCGCATCGGGGGCGACGAATTCGTGCTGCTGGCCGCCGACTTCGAAAGCTCCGCGGAACAGGGCGCGACGACCCTGGCCCAGCGCTGCATCGACGCGATCGCCCGGCCGCTGCAACTGGAGACGGGGCATTGCGACACGGTCATCGGCGTATCGATCGGCATCGCCCTGGGCAACGGCAACGAAACGCCGCAAGACCTGCTCGCCACGGCCGACGCGGCCATGTACCGGGCCAAGCAGAGCGGACGCGGCAACTATGCAGTGACGCCGACGCCGCACTGAGCGCGGCATCATCCGCTGCCGCGGCCCCTACGCCGGCATGTCGGTGCGCGGCAGCCGAAGGTGCTTCTTCAGCGTCTCGAACACCTGCCGCGTGACCGGATTCACCACGTGGCTGCGCACGTAGAGGTAGTACGCCAGGTCGGGCAGCCGCGGCATGCCGTCGCCCGCGCCGAGCACGCGCAGGCCCGCGTCGAGCTGTTCCACGCCGCGGGCCGTCACGCCCAGCCCCGCACGCAGCGCAGCCTTGATGCCGATCAGGCTCGACGAGGTGTAGCGCGGCGTCCAGGCCACGCCCGCCGCGTCGAGCGCCTCGTGGCCGATGCGGCGGAAGATGCTGGGCCCGTCCGCCATGATGAGCGGCACCGGCTTGGCCGGGTCGTGCACGTAGCCCGCGGCGCACAGCCACACGGTGGGCGAGTTGCGCAGCACCACGCCGTCGAACTGCGCGTCGGCGCGGTTGGAGATGATCATGTCGACCTCGCCGCTCTTGAGCGAGGTCATCAGGTAGGGACTGCGGCCGATGTGGATGTCCAGCTGCAGCAGCGGCGAGGTGCGCGCCACCTCGGTCAGCAGCAGCGGCAGCATGGTCTCGGCCACGTCGTGCGGCGCGCCGATGCGCAGGTTGCCTTCGAGCTGCCCCTGCCGCAGGCTGCGCAGCGCCTCGTCGTTCACCGCGAGCATGTGGTGCGCGTAGGTGAGCAGCCTCTCGCCGTGCTGCGTGAGCCGCTTCTGCCGACCCTGCTTGGCGAACAGCGGGTGGCCGATCTGCTCCTCCAGCCGCTGCATCTGCTGCGTGATGGCCGACTGCGTGCGCCCGAGGTGCACAGCGGCGGCGGCAAAGCTCTGGTGGCTGACGACGGCCGCGAAGGAACGCAGCAGTTCGAGATCGAGCGTGGGCATGTATTAATTTTATTGAAGTGTTTCCTGCGCCAGCTGGATTGTTGTGTCACGCCCCCGTCACTACAGTGGATGCACACCGAACAGGCAACCCCACTGGAGAAAACCGCATGAGCACCCCATCCGAGCAACGCAGCCGGGCCGTCGAGGCGTCCATCGCCGACATGAAGAAGGCCATAGGCGGCGCTGAAGCCACGCGGGAAAAGCTCGACGTGGTGCTCGATTCGCTTCAAGGCCTGGCCGCGCACACCGAATACTGGGGCGCCGCCGACTTCCCGCCGCCCGAGGCGGGCGAGCACCAGGCCCGCTACCTGATCGCCGAAGACCCGGACCAGAGCTATGCGCTGTACCTGAACGTGATGCGCCCGGGCAAGAAAATCGTGCCGCACAACCACACCACCTGGGCCTGCATCGCGGCCGTGGAAGGCACCGAGCACAACCGCGTGTACGAGCGCACCGACGACCGCAGCGTACCGGGCGTGGGCAAGCTGAAGCAGACGGCTCTGGTCGTCGTCGCGCCGGGCAAGGGCATCGCGCTGATGCCCGAGGACATCCACTCGGTCGAGATCCAGGGCGAGCAGGTCATCCGCCACCTGCACATGTACGGCCGCGCGCTCGAAACGCTGAACCAGCGCACCGCCTACGACCTCGACGCGGGCACGTACCAGACCATGGGCATCGGCGTGCAGACGCGCCGCTAGCCGCGTTTTTTTCCGCTTCGCTTTCATGCGGGCCGCGCAGCGTGGCCTCGCAGGATTTCATTCGTCCCGACGACCCGCCTCATGACTTCCTCCATCGACCCGAAGACCCTCAAATCCTGGCTGCACGACGGCGGCGAGATCGCGCTGCTCGACGTGCGCGAGCACGGCCAGTACGGCGAGGCCCATCTGTTCTACGGCATTCCCCTGCCCTTCAGCCGGCTGGAGATCGATGCGCCGCGCCTCGTGCCGCGCCGCAGCGTGCGCGTGGTGGTGTACGACGAGGGCGACGCCGACGTGGCCGAGCGCGCCGCCGCGCGCCTCGCCGTGCTGGGCTACGGCAGCGTGCATGTGCTGCAAGGCGGCACTCGTGCCTGGAAGGCCGCGGGCTACGTGCTCTTCGCGGGCGTCAACCTGCCCTCGAAGACCTTCGGCGAACTGGCCGAGGAGGTCTATCACACACCCCGCGTCAGCGCCGGCCAGCTCGCGGAGATGCTCGCTCGCAAAGACAAAGTGGTTGTGCTCGACGGCCGCCCCGCCAGCGAGTTCCACAAGATGAACATCCCGGGCGCCACCTGCTGCCCCAACGGCGAGCTGGCCTACCGCGTGCGCCGGCTGGTACCCGACACCACCACGCCCATCGTCATCAACTGCGCGGGCCGCACGCGCAGCATCATCGGCGCGCAGACGCTCATCAACCTGGGGCTGCCCAACCCCGTCTATGCGCTGGAGAACGGCACGCAGGGCTGGTACCTTGCCGATCACACGCTGGAGCACGGCGGCACGCGGCGCTACGCCGACGACAGCGGCAACACCGACCTGCGCTCCGCCGCCAGGGCGCTGGCCGCCCGCTTCGATGTGCCGATGGTGAACGCGCAGGCCGTGCGGCAGTGGGCCGACGACGCAGAGCGCACCCTGTTCCTGTGCGACGTGCGCACGCCGGAAGAATTCGCGGCCGGCAGCCTGCCCGGTGCGCAGCACACGCCGGGCGGACAGCTGATGCAGGCGGGTGACCAGTACTTCGGCGTGCGCGGCGCACGGCTTGTGCTGTTCGACAACGACGGCGTGCGTGCGCCGACCATCGCGAGCTGGCTGCGGCAGATGGGGCACGACGCGAGCGTGCTCGAAGGCGGGCTGGCGAGCGGGCTGTCGCTCGCGCCTGCCGCCGCGCCCCGCGCGCCCGCGCTGGCCACCATCGATGCGCAGGCGCTCGCCGCGCGCATCGAGCGCAACGAGGTGGCGGTAGTCGACCTGCGCGCCAGCATGCAGTTTCGCGCCGGCCACATCGCGCAGGCCCGCTGGTCGATCCGCCCCCGCCTCGCCCGCGACGTGGCGAACACCGAGACGCGCCAGCTCGTGCTGGTTGCCGACGACGCCCCGCTCGCGGCATGGGCCGCGGCCTCCGAGCTCGCGGGCTTGCCGAGCGCACCGCTGCTGCTGGCAGGCGGCATGGCCGCATGGCGCGCCGCCGGCCTGCCCGTCGAGGCCACGCCCGCGCTCCCCGCCGACGGCGACTGCATCGACTACCTGTTCTTCGTGCACGACCGGCACGACGGCAACAAGGAAGCCGCGCGCCGCTACCTCGCATGGGAGACAGGCCTCGTCGCGCAGCTCGACGCGCAGGAGCGCGCCGCCTTCCGCCTGCCCGCCGCCGCATCGCACGGCTGACATCCCCGGTTCCGCTTTCCGTTCGTCCTTGTCCGTTCCTATTCCAGGAGTTCCGCCATGCCGTTCGCCAGCCGCATCCTGCACATCGCCCGTTATGCCGTCGCCGCCGCATGGCTCGCGGCGCTCGCCCTGCAGCCAGCCGCCGCCGAACCGCTGGCGCCACGCAACGGCTTCCCCTCGCAGACGGTGAAGTTCATCTCGCCCTTTCCGCCCGGTGGCGGCAACGACGCGACGGCGCGCCTCGTCACCACACGCCTGCCGGAAATCATGGGGCAGGCGGCAGTGGTCGACAACCGCGGCGGCGCGGGCGGCAACATCGGCGCCAAGGCCGTGGCCGACGCCAGGCCCGACGGCTACACCGTGCTCACCTCGCAGGTGTCGATCATGGCCGTGAACCCCACGCTGTACGCGGCGCCGGGCTTCGACCCGATCAAGAACTTCATTCCCATCACGCAGATCAACGCCGCACCGCTCGCGCTGGTGGTGGACGCCAGCTCGCCCCTCAAGAGCTTCGCCGACCTCGCGACGAAGGCCAAGGCCAGCCCCGGCAAGGTGACCTATGCGACGCCCGGCAACGGCACGCTGTCGCACCTCGTCGGCGTGGTGCTGGCCAAGGACAACGGCGTGGAGATGACGCACGTGCCCTACAAGGGCGCCGGGCCGGCACTGACCGACCTGCTCGGCGGACAGGTCGACGTGCTGGTCACGTCCACCGCCTCGGTCGCCGGCCTCGTGCAGAACGGCAAGCTGCGCGTGCTCGCCGTGACCAGCCCGCGCCGCATCGGCGTGTTCTCGAAGGTGCCGACACTGGAAGAGCTGGGCTATGCCGGTGCACGCTTCGAAGACTGGTACGGCTTCTTCGCGCCCGCCGGCACGCCGCCGGAACGCGTGGCCTACCTGAACGAAGCCATCGTGCGCACGCTGCATCTGCCCGAGGTGAGCAAGCTCGTGACCGACGGCGGCAGCGAGGTGGTGGCCAATTCGCCGGACGCCTTCGCGGCGCAGTTGCGCCAGGACATCGACCGCTGGTCGCGCATCGTCAAGCTTTCGGGTGCACGCGCCGACTGATTGACGCAACATGGCGGCCCAACCTCCCTTCGCCCCTCCCTAACCATGCCCGATTCGCACTCCGTCCCCGCCGGCCTGACACTCAATACCCGGCTCACACGCACCGGCAAGACGCCGTCATACGCCGGCGGATCGCCCGTCAACACGCCCCTGGTGCGCGCGAGCACCGTGCTGTTCGACAGCGTGGGCGCGATGCGCGACGCGCGGGCTAGGCGCGACGAGGAGCGCATCTTCAGCTATGGCGCACGCGGCACGCCGACCACCTTCGCGCTCGAGGATGCGGTGAGCGAACTCGAAGGCGCCTATCGCACACGGCTCTTTCCGACCGGCCTTGCCGCCATCGGCATGGTGCTGCTGTCGTACCTGAAGCCGGGTGACCACGTGCTGATGTCGGACAGCGTGTACGAGCCCACGCGCAATCTCGTGCATTCCTTCCTCGAGCCGTACGGTATCCGCAGCTCGTTCTTTGCAGCGGATGGCAGCGGCATCGGGGAACTGTTCGAGCCGAACACGCGGCTCGTGTATGCGGAGTGCCCCGGCTCGCTGGTCTACGAGATGTGCGACCTGCCCAAGCTCGCGGCACTGGCGCATGCGCGCGGCGCGCTGCTCGCGGTGGACAACACCTGGGGATCGGGCGTCCAATACCGCCCGCTCGCGCTGGGCGCGGACATCTCGACGATGGCCGCGACCAAGTACCTCTCGGGCCACTCGGACGTGATGATGGGCACCGTCGCCACGACCGAAGCCGCATGGCGCCCGCTCAACGAACGCTGCGATGCGTTCGGCATGACCGTAAGCCCCGACGACGCGTGGCTGGTGCTGCGCGGCATGCGCACGCTGTCGGCGCGGCTGCAGATGCACGAGCGGCATGCGCTGGAGGTGGCGCACTGGCTGCAGGAGCGGCCCGAAGTGGCGGCCGTGTTCTGCCCGGCACTGCCGCGACACCCGGGGCACGACCTCTGGAAACGCGATTGCAAGGGCACGAACGGGCTGCTGTCCATCGAGCTGCAGCCAGGCATCGAAAGCGCGGCGGTCGAGCGCTTCGTCGATGCACTCACGCTGTTCGGGCGTGGCTCGTCATGGGGCGGCTATGAAAGCCTGGTGGCGTGGACCAACATGCGTGCGGCGCGCAGCGTGACGGATTGGAGCGGGCGCGGGGCGGTGGTGCGGTTGCACATCGGATTGGAGGCGCCCTCGGATCTGATAGCCGATCTGGAGCGCGGGTTTGCTGCAATGCAAACCCGGCAGCAGCACGGCGCGGACGCTCAAGCCCGGTCCGGGCGCTTCGCGTAGGCCAGGGCCAGCGCGAGCCCCACCACCGCCGCGGCGCCCAGCAGTTTCACGGGACTGCTAGTCAGGCTGCGCACGGCTCGACCGCACGCGGCGCCCCAGCCCTCGCGCGCGGGAAACAGCAAGGCGCGTTCATGCGGCGTGAGTGCGCGCAGGGCGCTGGGGTTCTCCTCGTCCTCGAGAACGGCCTGGGACACATCGAGTTGCGTGACGTCCTCGGGATGGCGTGGGAGAGTCGTCGGCTTGCGCATGGTCAAGATCCTCGTAGCGGAATGATCGAGCCCCGAGCTTGCGCTGCCCCGCGGCCTTCGCCCATGCGCGGGCGCAGACGCTGCGAGTAGGCCAACTTCCCGCCTGCAGCGGCGAAATCTTCGCGAGCCCGTCGATGCGGGGCGCATTCATTCATTCATTCGCAGGCGCGCTTCCCCGCAGGCGAGGCGCGCAGCCGGTTCAGGAAGGTCAGCTGCACCTTCGCCGTCTCGCTGCCCTGCATTGCCGCGCGGCGCATCCACGCCCCGGCCTCGCAGCGGTCGGCCTTCACGGCCGTGCCGTACAGCGTCGGGCCGGTCAGCAGCACCATGCCGAGCATCTCCTGCGCCTCGGCGTGGCCTTCGGTGGCGGCCTGCCGCAGCTGTACGAGCATCGCGCGGTAGTCGCGGTCGGCCTGTGCTTCGAGGGCCAGCTGGAAGCGCTGTTCCGCCTGCAGTTCGACGCCCGCATCCGAAGGACGCGCGGCGCTGAGCGCGGCCACCAGCAACAGCACACCCGACAGCAGCACGCGAAAGCGCAGCGACAGGCCGGTCATCTGGTTGAGTTCGGATGGCATCGATGTTCTCCACGAATAGTGTTGTCGTGCAGGCATCGTCGCGCGGTCGCGCCGAATGGAGAAGCCGGATTTCGCGCAGGCCGCCTCAGCCGGAGACTGAGCCCGCGCCCGTGCCTCAGAACTTCGCGGTCAGCATCACCTGCAATTCGCGCCCGGCCCCCGGCATGATCAGGTTGTCCACGCTGCCATGCCCCGACACGTAGTACTTGCGGTTCGTGATGTTCTTCAGGTTCGCCGAAATCTCGTAGCGCCCGGTCTTGTAGCTCGCGGCCAGGTCTGCCGTGACATAGGAAGGCAGCGTGACGAGGTTGCTCAGCGACGCATAGCGCGCGGCCACGTAGTTGACGCCGCCGCCCGCGCTCAGGCCGTTGCCCAGGTCCTTCATGAGCCACACGAAAGCCGAGTGCCGCGGTGTGAGGGGCGCGATCTTGCCCTGCACCGGCATCGCCGCTCCAACCGGCAACTGCAGCGAACTCACCGTGGCCAGCGACTTGGTCATGCGGCCGTCGAGGTACGCATAGCCCGCGCTGATGTCCCAGCGGCCCGGCAGCTTGCCGGCCAGCGCCAGCTCCATGCCGTTGGTGCGCTGCGTGCCCACGTTGATCTGCCGTGCGGGATTGGTCGGGTCGGTGTTCTTGATGCCCGAGCGCTCCAGGTTGAACACCGCCGCAGTGAGGTTGAGCGCGCCATCCAGGAAGTCGAGCTTGGCGCCGATCTCCTTGTTCACCGTGATCTCGGGGTCGTTGGCGGTGTTGCTGGCCGACAGCGCGAAGGTCTCGGCCGAAGGCTGGAACGAGCGGCTGTACGACACGTAGTACGACTGCGTTTCGCTCGGCTGCCAGACCACGCCCGCGCGCGGGCTGAACTTGCGATCGGTGCGCGACAACGGCGCCAGCGTGCGTTCGAACGAGGTGTCCTGCCCGAAAACGTCGTAGCGCCCGCCGACCAGCGCCTTCCACTGCGGTGCCAGGGTGATCTGGTCCTGCGCGTAGAGCGCGGCGGTCTTGAAGCGCGTGTTGCTCGGGATCGCGCTGCTGGCCGTGTAGCTCGCGAGCGGAATCGGCGCGGGTGCGGCCACCGGGTTCAGGATGCTCACGCGTTCGAAGCCGGTGGCCGACGACACGGAGTACGCCCGCTTCTCCTGCTGGCCGAACTCCGCACCCAGCAGCCATTCCTGCCTGAAGCCGCCGAGCTCGTTGCGCCATGTCAGGTCGGTCTGGTTGAACCAGCCGCTCTCGTCGCGCAGGATGAAGCCGCGCGTGCGGCCCACGGTCAGGCGAACGGGGTCGGTGGTACCGCTGGGCAGTGTGTTGTAGCGGTCGAGTCCGTAGCTGGAATAGCGCGTGGTGTTGCGCAGGCTCAGCGTGTCGCTGAAGCGGTGGTTCAGCGTGGCGGTGAACGACTGCACCTTCGTCGTGGTGGTGTCGTCGCGCTTTCCGAAGGCCGAGCCGTAGTAGGTGCCGATGGGCACGTTCACCGGGCGGCCGTTGAGCGCCGGAATGCCGAAGTCGGTGAGCCGCTGGTCGTAGGCGTTGGTGTACTGCAGCAGCAGATCGGTCTGCGGACTGAACTTGATGGCCAGCGACGGCGCGACGTTGTAGCGGTCGATGAACTGCTGGTCGCGGTAGCTGCCTGACTTCTCGCGCGCGACGTTGAGGCGAAACGCCATGTTCTCGCCGATGGGCGTGTTGAGGTCGGTGGTGAGCCGCTTGAAGTCGTGCGTGCCGAGGCCGAGCGAGACTTCGCCGAAGGCGCGGTCGAAGACCGGCTTCTTGGTCACGCGATTGATCAGGCCGCCCGAGGAGCCTCGGCCGTACAGCACTGCGGCCGGGCCCTTCAGCACCTCGATGCGTTCGGTGTCCGAGAGATCGCGGAAGTAGAGCGCGTCGTCGCGCACGCCGTCGACGAACCAGTCGGCGATGGCGGTGAAGCCGCGGATCACCACCTGGTCGCGCTGGCCGTCGCCCGCGTTGAACGACACGCCGGGCGCGTTGCGCAGCGCGTCCTGCATCGAAGTCGCGCCCTGGTCGCGCAGCAGCTGCGCCGGCACCACGTTGACCGCCTGCGGAATGTCCCGCAGGGGCGCGGAGCCCTTTGTGGCAGTGCTGCCGATGGACGGTGCATAGCCGACGTCCTGCTCGGAGCTGACGGTCACTTCCTTGAGCGTCGCATCGGCGCTCTGGGCCTGTGCCGCGCAGTGCGCGGCGGCCAGGGCGGCAACGAACAGGGACGGATGGCGCAGGCGAAAACGCGGCGCGCGAGAACGAACGGACATGGCGAAATTCCCTCAGGGCGATTTGTTTTTGAAATCGCGAAGCGCCACACCGGCTCCCCATCGCTCGGATGGAGAAACCGTGTACGCCCTGCCTGGAGGAAATCTGGGTTGGGTGCCTTCGCCGGCCCGCACCGGCTCGATGGCCGGGGCTTTGGGCGAAGGGATCGCGTCGCGCGACCGCAGGATTCTAGATGCAGCGGCGCGTCAGCAGCAACGCCCCTTGCCTGCCCCGTAGCGCGCCTCCAGCCGTTCGCGGAAGAAGGCCTCGTAGCTCATCGGCGCGCGGTCCGGGTGGGTGGCCGCCATGTGCGTCAGGTAGGCGTCGTAGTCGGGCAGCCCGACCATGAGCCGCAGAGACTGCTTGAGCGAGCGCGCAAAGTAGCGCCCGGCTTCCGGCAATGCGAGGCCCATGGCGTCAGTGCGCGGCCGTGGCAGCGGCAGCGCCCACTGGCTCGAACGGCGTTTCCTTGGTGGTCGGCCGGTTGGCCGCACGCGCTGCCAGGCAGGCCTTGATGCTGTAGACCAGCACGCTCAGCACCACGAAGATGAAGAGCGCGCACAGCGCCGCGTCGAGGCGGTCGTTGAACACGATGCGCGACATGGCCTCGGGCGTCTTGGCCGGCGCCACCAGCACGCCGCTGGCGATGCCGTCGGTGTACTTGGCCGCATGCGAGAGGAAGCCGATCTTCGGGTCGGCCGAGAAGATCTTCTGCCAGCCCGCCGTGAGCGTGCACGCCAGCAGCCACGCAGCAGGCGCAATCGCCACCCACGCATAGCGCTCGCGCTTCATGCGGAACAGCACGACCACGCCCAGCATCAGCGCCACCGCGGCCAGCATCTGGTTGGAGATGCCGAACAGTGGCCACAGCGTGTTGATCCCACCCAGCGGATCGACCACCCCCTGATACAGGAAGTAGCCCCAGGCCGCGACGCACAGCGCCGTGGCGACGAGGTTGGCCGGCAGCGAATCGGTGCGCTTGAGCGCGGGCACGAAGCTGCCCAGCAGGTCCTGCAGCATGAAGCGGCCGGCGCGCGTGCCGGCATCCACAGCCGTGAGGATGAACAGCGCCTCGAACAGGATCGCGAAGTGGTACCAGAAGGCCATCATGGCCTGCCCGCCGATCACCTGATGAAGGATGTGGGCCATGCCCACGGCCAGCGTCGGCGCACCGCCTGCGCGGCCGAGGATCGTCGTCTCGCCCACGTCCTTGGCGGTCTGCAGCAGCATCTCGGGCGTGATCACGAAGCCCCAGCTCGACACCGTGGCCGCCACCTGCTGCGCGGTCGTGCCGACCAGCGCGCCGGGGCTGTTCATCGCGAAGTAGATGCCGGGCTCGATGCACGAGGCCGCGACCAGCGCCATCACCGCGACGAAGGACTCGGCCAGCATCCCGCCGTAGCCGATGAAGCGCGCATGGCGCTCGTTGTCGAGCATCTTGGGCGTGGTGCCCGAGGAGATCAGCGCATGAAAGCCCGAGACGGCGCCGCAGGCGATGGTGATGAACAGGAACGGGAACAGGCTGCCCGCCCACACCGGGCCGTTGCCCTGCGCGAACTGCGTGACGGACGGCATCTGCAGCGTTGGCATCACGAACACGATGCCGATGGCCAGCGCGATGATGGTGCCGATCTTCAGGAAGGTCGACAGGTAGTCGCGCGGCGCCAGCAGCAGCCACACCGGCAGGCTCGCGGCGATGAAGCCGTAGCCCACCAGCATCCACGTGAGCGCCTTGCCGTCGAAGGTGAAGAGCGGGGCCCACTCGGGGTTCTGGCTCACGGCCTGGCCGCCGAAGATGGCCAGCATCAGCAGCACGAAGCCGATCAGCGACACCTCGCCGATGCGCCCCGGGCGGATGTAGCGCAGGTACACGCCCATGAACAATGCCACCGGAATCGTCGCTGCCACCGTGAAGGTGCCCCACGGCGATTCAGCCAGCGCCTTCACCACGATCAGCGCCAGCACCGCGAGGATGATGATCATGATCATGAAGGTGCCGAACAGCGCGATCATGCCGGGCACCACGCCCATCTCCTGCTTGACGAGGTCGCCGAGCGAGCGGCCGTCGCGCCGCGTGGAGATGAACAGAATGATGAAGTCCTGCACCGCGCCGGCGAACACCACGCCGGCCAGGATCCACAGCAGCCCGGGCAGGTAGCCCATTTGCGCCGCCAGCACCGGACCCACCAGCGGGCCCGCACCGGCGATGGCCGCGAAGTGGTGGCCGAACAGCACGTTCTTGTCGGTCGGCACATAGTCCAGGCCGTCGTTGTGGCGGTGTGCCGGCGTCTTGCGGTTGCCGTCCAGGCCCAGCACCTTGTCGGCGATGAACAGGCTGTAGTAGCGGTAGGCGATCAGGTAGGTGCAGATCGCGGCGGCCACCACCCAGAGGGCGTTGACGCTTTCGCCTCGGGTCAGGGCCACGGTGCCGAGCGCGAATGCGCCGACCACGGCCACGACCAGCCACACCAGATGGCGTCGGATGCTGTGCATGCGGATGTCTCCTCTATATTGAACCCGAGGAGTTTTGCCGGGCTTCGGCGCGGGCGCATCCGTCGGACTGCGCGGAGTGCATGCGTGGCTTTGCGTAATGGAAAACCCGGGTACGGCAGGCGCCGTCCCGCAGTGCAATGCCTGCGGGCCTACACGCAGGAACCGGACCAGGCGCGAACATGTGAGCCCTCATCAGGACGCGATCAGGGGGCGAAAGAATCGAAGCCATGGACACACAACCACGCTGCTGCATCGCAGGTGGCGGTCCTGCCGGCATGGTGCTGGGCCTTCTGCTGGCCCGGGCCGGCGTGCCCGTCGTCGTGCTGGAAAAGCATCTCGACTTCCTGCGCGACTTTCGCGGCGACACCGTGCACCCGTCGACGCTCGAGATCCTGCACGAGCTGGGCCTGCTCGACGTCTTCCTGCAGCGCCCGCACGACCGCATCGAGGAACTGCGCGTCACCTTCGAAGGCCGCTGCATCCCGGTGGCCGATTTCACGCACCTGCCCTCGCACAGCAAGTTCCTGGTGTTGATGCCGCAATGGGAGTTCCTCGATTTCATGTGCGACGAGGCCCGGCGCTATCCGGGCTTCGAGCTGTGGACCGATGCCGAGGTCATCGGCCTGCTGCAGGACAAGGGACGCGTCAACGGCGTGAAGGTGCGGCGCGGCGCCCGCGCGGGCCAGCCGCAGGATGTCGAGCTGCATGCTTCGCTGGTGGTGGCGGCCGATGGCCGGCATTCCGCGCTGCGCGATGCCGCGGCGCTGCCGCACATCAGCTACGGCGCACCCATCGACGCGCTGTGGATGGCCATTCCCAAGCAGGCCGGCGACCCCTCCACCACCGGGGGCTACATCGCGCGCGGGCGCTTCCTGGCGATGCTGAACCGCGGCGACTACTGGCAATGCGCCTTCGTGATTCCCAAGGGCGGCCACGCTGCGCTGCAGGCCCGGGGCATCGAGGCGTTCCATGAAGAGATCGGAAAGGTCGCTCCCTTTCTCGCCGCCCGGCTGCCATCGGCCCTGCCCGGCTGGGACGCGGTGAAGCTGCTCGAGGTGACGGTCGACCGCCTCGAGGCCTGGTCGTGCCGCGGGCTGCTGTGCATCGGCGACGCGGCCCATGCGATGTCGCCGGTGGGCGGCGTCGGCATCAATCTCGCCGTACAGGACGCCGTGGCCGCCGCGAACCTGCTGGCCCAGGCCTTGGCCGGCGCCGCGAGCGAGAAGGAGATCGACGCCCTGCTGCCCCAGCTCCAGCGCCGCCGGGAATGGCCGGTGCGCGTGACGCAGGCGGCGCAGCGCCTGATACAGGACCGCGTGCTGGTGCCCGTGCTCGGCGGCGAGCTGGCGTCCGGTTCCGGGCAACTGCCCTGGCCGCTGCGGCTGCTGGCGCGCTGGCCGCTGCTGCGCAGGCTGCCGGCGCGGACCGTGGGCATGGGCGTGCGGCCCGAGCACGTGAAGTCGCCGCGGGCGTGATGGAACTGGCATTTCGTTACACAGCCGGGGCCTGGGGAGGCCGCCGGGCAGGCCTCTGCGAGAGGTCGCTGTTGTAGACTGCCAAGTTTTTCGATCAGGCGCGTTCAAGCGGTATGGGGCAAGTTTTCAGGCGCACAAGTTTCAACGGCTCGGCGCTCATTCGCTTGCTTTCCCGACTGGCTGACATCGATGCTCGCGAACCCGCACAACCCACCGCCGACCGACTGAGCCAGTGGTTCGGCTGGACCGATGCCATCTCGCTGTCCGCGGCGCTCGATGGCGCACCGGCAACGATGGCACAGCCCGGCACCCGCGCTCCCCGCAACACCGAAGAAGGCGAATGCCAACGCGTGCGAACCGCCCTGGCGAATGCCATCGCCGAAGACAGCACCTTCGGCA
Source organism: Variovorax sp. Varisp85 (assembly GCF_047304045.1). Lineage (NCBI taxonomy): Bacteria > Pseudomonadati > Pseudomonadota > Betaproteobacteria > Burkholderiales > Comamonadaceae > Variovorax > Variovorax sp. Varisp85. Next base: position 19,440 of record NZ_JBGLYN010000074.1, on the reverse strand, counting down.
CCGGCAAGGACGCGACGCCCGAGTTCACCCCGTACCGCCGGCGCTACCTTGCCCGGCAACAGGCGATGGAGGCCGGTGTCGGTTCGCTGCGCAGCCGGCTGCGCTCGGCGCTGGCAGCCAGATCGCCGGCCATGGCCCGGCTGGCATCGGTGGACGTGGTCATGGCGCAGGTGCTGGAGGCGCGCGAGCACAGCCTGCTGTCGGCCGTGCCCGGGATGCTCGAAAAGCACTTCGAGCGCTTGCGCAAGGCCGCCGGGACGCCTGACGAAGCAGAGACAGACAGCGGCACCCAGCCCCCCGATGCGTGGCTGGACGTGTTCCGCAAAGACGCCCAGGACGTGCTGCTCGCCGAACTGGACTTTCGATTTCAACCGGTCGAAGGGCTGCTCGAAGCACTTCGCACCCAGGCCACCAGGACCCCATGACCCGCTTCCTTCAATACGCCGTCTTTGTCGCAGGCCTGGCCGTCGTCGGCTGGGTGGGCGCCGGATACATCGGCACGAACCCGCTGGCGCTGGCCGTCACCGCGATCATTGGCGCGTCCTACCTCATGGGCGCGCTGGAACTTCATCGCTTCCAGCAGGCCACCTCCACATTGACGCAGGCCGTGGCGGACCTCTCCACCCCGCCAGAGAACCTCGGCGCATGGCTCGGCCGGCTGCATCCTTCGCTGCGCAACGCGGTGCGCCTGCGCATAGAGGGCGAACGCGTCGGCCTGCCCGGCCCGGCGATGACGCCGTACCTCGCCGGCTTTCTCGTGCTGCTGGGCATGCTCGGCACCTTCGTCGGCATGGTGGTCACGCTCAAGGGCACCGGCCTCGCGCTGGAAAGCTCGACCGACCTGCAGACCATCCGCGACTCGCTGTCCGCTCCCGTGAAAGGCCTCGGACTGGCCTTCGGCACCTCCGTGGCAGGCGTGGCCGCGTCGGCGATGCTGGGCCTGGCCTCGGCGCTGAGCAGGCGCGAGCGGCTGCAGGCCGGGCAATTGCTCGACACCCAGATCGCGACCACCCTGCGCGTCTTCTCGCTCACGCATCAGCGTGAGGAATCGTTCAAGCTGCTGCAGCAGCAGGCCCACGCCATGCCCGAGCTGGTCGGCCAGCTGCAGGCCATGATGCTGGCGATGGAACGCCAGAGCCACGCGCTGAACGAACGCCTCGCCACCAGCCAGGACCTCTTCCACAGCAAGGCCGAGGCCGTGTACGGCAGCCTCGCCACTTCCGTCGACCAGTCGCTGAAGCAGAGCCTGACCGAGAGCGCACGCGTCGCCGGCGCGGCGATCCAGCCGGTCGTCGAAGCCACCATGGCCGGCATCGCGCGCGAAACGGCCACGCTGCACGACACCATCTCGCAGACCGTGCAGCAGCAGCTCGACGGCCTGTCGACCCGCTTCGAGGCCACCACCACCCGCGTGGCCGATACCTGGAAGACAGCGCTCGCTGAACACCAGCGCACGAGCGAAGCCTTGTCGAAGGACATGCGCGGCTCGCACGACCAATTCGCGCAGACCTTCGAGCAACGCTCGGCTGCGCTGATCGACACCGTCTCCGCCCGCCTCGAGAGCGCCGTGGGCAACGTGTCGGACACCTGGGGCAGCGCGCTTGCACAGCATCAGCGCGTGAGCGAAAAACTCTCGGGCGATGCGCGCCAGGCCCTGTCGTCGGCCGCCGCCGCCTTTGCACAGCACTCCGCGTCGCTGCTGGACACGGTCGATGGCGCACACGCGAGGCTGCAGACCGACATGGCATCGCGCGACGAGCAACGCCTCGCGGCCTGGACGCAATCGCTCACGGTCATGGCCGCCTCGCTGCAAAAGGAATGGCAGCAAGCCAGCGCACACAACGCGAGCCAGCAGCAACAACTTCTCGGCACCATGGCGCAGGCCGCGCGCGACATGTCGGCCCAGACCGAAGCGCACGCGAAGAGCACCGTCGCCGAGATCGCACAGTTGCTGCAGGCGGCTTCGGAAGCTCCACGGGCCGCGGCGGAGATCGTGTCCGAGATGGCATCGCGCGACGAACAGCGCCTCTTGGCGTGGACGCAATCGCTGGCCACCATGGCCGCATCGCTGCAGCAGGAATGGCAGCAGGCCGGCGCACACAACGCGAGCCAGCAGCAGCAACTGATCGACGCCATGGCGCAAACCGCGCGGGACATGTCAGCCCAGACCGAGGCGCATGCGAAGAACACCGTCGCCGAGATCGCGCAGCTGCTGCAAGCCGCAGCGGAAGCACCGCGCGCCGCAGCCGAGGTTGTCACCGAGCTGCGCCAGAAACTCGCCGACAGCATGACCCGCGACAACGCGATGCTGGAAGAGCGCAGCCGCATCCTCGAAACGCTGGCCACCCTGCTCGATGCCGTGAACCATGCCTCCACCGAACAGCGCACGGCCATCGACACGCTGGTGTCCGCATCGGCCGACCTGCTGGAGCGCGTGGGCAGCCGCTTCACCGAAAAGGCCGATGCGGAGTCCGAGAAGATGGCCGCCGTTGCCGCGCAGATCACCGGCAGTGCCGTCGAAGTGGCGAGCCTCGGCGAAGCCTTCGGCCTTGCCGTGCAGCTGTTCAGCCAGTCGAACGACAAGCTCGTGGGCCACCTGCAGCGCATCGAAGGCGCGCTGGGCAAGTCCATCACGCGCAGCGACGAGCAATTGGCCTACTACGTTGCGCAGGCGCGCGAAGTCATCGACCTGAGCATCATGTCGCAAAAGCAGATTGTCGAAGACATGCAGCAGATCGCCAGCCGGCAGCAACAGCAGGCACCGGTGGACAGCGAAGCATGATGCGCGAAGACCTCGATGCCGGCTTCGACGAACCGGGCGTGCCGGTGTGGGCGGTGTTCGGCGACCTGATGGCGGGCCTGCTCGGTGCCTTCGTGCTGATCCTGGTGTGCGCGATCGGCATGCAGCTGGAGCTCGCGTCCAGGCTGGAGACCGAGGTCAAGCAGCGGCAGGCCGAGGCCAAGCGCCGGCAAACGCTGGAGCAAGCTCTCGCGGGGCCGCTCGCAGCCGGCCGCGTGACGCTGAACAACGGCCGCATCGGCATCAGCGGCAGCGTGCTGTTTGCCTTCAACTCCGCGGAGCTTCAGCCCGAAGGCCGGCAACTGCTCAAGAGCCTGGCCGCGCCGCTGAGCGCGTACCTCAAGTCGCGCGACGAGATCCTGATGGTGAGCGGCTTCACCGACGACCGGCAGATGCGCGACAACGCGCGCCAGTTTGCAGACAACTGGGAGCTCTCGGCGCAACGTGCCTTGACGGTGACGCGGGCGCTGATCGAATCGGGCATACCGTCGTCGTCGATCTTCGCGGCGGCGTTCGGATCTGAGCAGGCAGTGGCCTCGAATGCAGATGCCGATGGGCGCTCGAAGAACAGGCGCGTGGAAATGGCGCCCACGCCGAGGCCCTCCAACAATGCCAGCGCAAAGCCCCGTGACTGATCACGAGACGTGCCTCGACACCGCCGCGATGGTCGCCGCATCGATCAAGCGCGGCGATCATCGTTTCGATCCCGTGCGCTTTCGTGTCATCGAAGCGATGGCCAGGCGCGCGGCCGCGTACACCGGCGAGGCCCGGCGCATCCTCGACGACAAGGTTGCCACGCTGCTTGCCGTGTACGGCGAGGATCTTGGAAAGGCACAGCCATCGGATGTGGCGAAGCAGGAAGCCGCAACAGAGCGCGGGGCGCTCGCCGGCCTCGTCGATCACATTGCCCGGCATGCACCGGTGCCTGGCGACAGCTCGCCGCCCGCGGCGGGCAATGCGGCACGCGGCCTCCCTGCCTCTTCGCCCTCCACCGAACTGAAGTCGATCCGCTACTTCAAGAGCACATGGTCCAGGCTCAGCGCGGATCGGCGCTTGACGCAATCACTGGCGAAGGTGCCGGAGAACGCGGGCCCCCTCAACTCGCATCACCTCGTGCACCGTTCGCTCACGCTGATGCGCGACCTGTCGCCGGAATACCTCAACCGGTTCATGTCGTATGTCGATGCGTTGTCGTGGGTCGATCAGTTGAACGGCAGCAGCGCCGCGGCGGGCGCGGCGAGCCCGCGTACCGAAGGCCCTGCCAGGAAGAGCGGTCGCGGCAAGTCCGCCTGAACCCTCAGGGCCGCCGGGCCTGCGTCGGCTGGCGCGACCAATACACGCCGTCGAGCCTGTCGAGCCGCACCTCGCCGCCGGTCGACGGCGCATGCACGAAGCGGCCTCCGCCCACGTAGATGCCGGCATGCGTCGGTGCGAACGAACCGAAGAGCACGAGGTCGCCGGTGCGAACGTCGGACATCGCCACCGGACTGCCGAAGGACGCCATCCGCGCCACCGTGCGCGGCGGCGACTGCCCCACGCTGTTGAGATAGACGTAGCCGATGAGGCCGCTGCAGTCGAAGCCGCCGTCCGGCGTGTTGCCCCCATAGCGGTACGGCGTGCCGACCAGCCCCAGTGCATGGATCGCGATGCTGTTGGTTTGTTCGGCCGTCAGCGTGCTGGTGACGGCGGCTCCCGGCCGTGGCCCGGTGGGGCCTGCGCAGCCCAGAACCAGAAGACAGGCCCCTATCGGAAGGAGTCGAAGCAGCCACTGCGACAGCGGCAGCAAGAGCGCGTGGGAACGTTGCGTTGGCACAGGTGCGTCGGGCATGTCTGATGGCTGAGCTTGTGAACGTGCACGGACTCTAGCGCGGAACGCGACGGCTACCTGAAGACGGCCCCTCCGCAGGCCGTGCGCTGCTGCGCCGGCGCCACGGAGGAAGGAAAGAAGCTCTTACTGGCCTGCGGCGGGCGCGTTGACCGCGTCCTTCAGCGCCTTGCCGGCGGTGAACTTGGGCGCTTTGCTGGCCTTGATGGTCATCGGCTCGCCGGTCGACGGATTGCGGCCCGTGCGCTCGGGGCGGCTCGCCACGGCGAAGGTGCCGAAGCCGATCAGTTGCACCGTGTCGCCGCCGGCCAGGGCGCGCGACAGGTTTTCGATGGTGGAGTCGAGCGCGCGGGCGGCGTCGGCCTTGCTGAGGTTGGTGTCGGCGGCAATGGCCGTGATGAGGTCGGTCTTGTTCAAGATGAGGTTCTTTCTTCGATCGGACGGTTGAAGGGAAATGAGTGGCGCGGAGCGCACCGGGCTCGAACTTTAAACGCCCCGCCGAGGGAGCGGGACATGCGCGCGTTTCAAAAGTGAAACATCGTGATCGATGCACGCTGGCGCGGGAAGAATCTGCAGCGCAACGGACTGCACCCACGCATTCACCGGAAGCCGAAGACCAGCAGCAGGTTGTTCGCGGGCATCGCGTGCCGCTCGCGCAACACGAGGCCTGCTCGGTGCGCCTCTGCCGTCACGTCTTCCACGCGGCGAATGCCCCATGCGGAATTTCGGGCGCGCAGATCTTCGTCGAACGCGAGGTTGCCCGGCGCCGTTGGAACTTCATCTTCCAGATACGGCCCGTACGTGATCAACACGCCGCCAGGAAGCAGATGCCGCGCGGCCCCCTGCATCAAGGCAGCGCATGTGGTCCAGGGCGCGATGTGCAGCATGTTGGCGCAGTAGATCGCGTCGAACTTCTTTTCTTCTTCAGCGGGTGCGGAACCCTGCAATGGCCATCGAGGGGCCATCACGTCGAGCAGGAGCGGCGGGCGGAGATTCGGTCGCGCGGCTTCCGCGACTCGGCTTGCAATCGCGGGGAGCATGCGGGCATCTGCGTCGGTGGGTTGCCATACCCATTGAGTCATGGTTGCCGCGAACCAGGCGGCGTGCTGCCCCGTACCGGACGCAATCTCCAACACAGTGCCGCGCTCGCCGAGGATGCGGATCAGCGCGTCCAGAATGGGCTGCTTGTTGCGGTCGGCGGCGGGGCTATGGGGAAGGTCGGGCATTCGAGGGGATTTTGATGAGGTTGTTTGAAGGACATCGGGCAAGGGTATTTCGATGTTGCCATGAAGGCCTGGCTACCGTGCATCGAGCGCCAACCCGCAATTGAAAAAGCCCCGCCAAGGCGGGGCCGTGCAACGGGCTCGATGCCGATTCAGTGGAACTCGTAGAGCGCCACTTTCTTGCTCATCTCCAATTGGCGGGACGTGCGTGCCCAGAGCTCGAAGTTGTTGACCGACGTGCCTGCGGCGTACTGCAGCCCGAGGCTGTTGTCGCAGTGCAGATCGTTCACGGTCTGCGTCGAACAGCGCAGGACCACCGAGCGTGCCTGGCTCGCAACGCCCGTGCTGTCGTTGAAGCGCGCGCCCTGCTGGCCAGGGCCGGGGTTCGGTGCGCGCCCGTACGCCGTGAACGACGTGGGGGGAAGCGCGCCTTGCGGCACGGTCCATGCGTCCAGGTTGCCGTCGGCGCTGAAGTCGATGAGGTTCGGATCGTTCTGGCTTGGCGCACCGAAGACGAGGTTGCCCGTGGCCGAGCTTGCCGAGATCAGCTGCGAGCGCATTGCCGCCGTCAGGCCGACGAAGGCGACCTGACGGATCTCCCCGATGCTCTGCGCCCGCGACAGCGTGCGGTAGGACTGCGTCACGTTGCCGGGATTGCCGACAGCGCCGCGCACCGGCACGAACTCGAGCTTCCAGACGCTCTGGTCGTTCAGCGCGCTGATCTGCGCGTCGCTGTACTGCGGGTTCAGGAAGAACAGGCTGCTCTCCCTGTCGCTCGGGTTGCCCGCCGTCGCGGTGTTCTGGTACTCGCCGCGCAGGCGGAAGACGCTGCCGGATGTCGGCGTCACGCCATCGTCCTTCGCGGCGACGAGATAGGACAGCCCCGCGGTCGGCAGGTAGACCCGCGTCGAGCCGGTGGGGGTCGTCAGCACCACCTGGCTGAAGATCGAATTGCCGTTGCCGTCCGTCTTGTTGTCGATGTTGACGTTGTAGCCCGTCGTGTAGTAGCTGAAGTCCGGCGTGTTGATCAGCTCGCGATGTTCGGAATAAGGCCGCACGCGGGCGGCATAGGTGTAGCCGTTGCCCGACAGCTTGAGCGTGCCATTCACGTTGCGCGCAACGATGGTGTCGTAGTCGACGTTGCCGGACACGTCCGTCGTGCGGTAGCTCAGGAGCAGGTCGCCGTTCGCGCGAACGTGCTCGAAGTTGCCGCGGTCCCACTTGAGTCCGGTGGTGCCGGGCCTGAACAGGCCCGCGAAGGCGCCGGCGTTGCTGCCGTCGCGCCCCACGTACGAGCCGTTCTGGTAGTAGGTGCCGGGGTCGTCGCCGACGAACATCGTGCGGCAGGCGGGCGCGATCACGTCGGTGGCGGTGCCCGTCACGGCCGACGTGTCGTTCGGCGCGTTGACGCGCTGCGACAGCGGCAGTGCAAAGCATGCCGTGACCTTGTCGAACAGCGCCGCGACCGCCGCGGGCGACGGGACCTGTGCCAGATCGCCGGCCGCGATCGGAGGCAGCGTCGGCGTGGTGCTGTCGCTGGAACGGAAAGTGATCGAAACGGGCGCGCTGCCTTCGGTCGCGGGGACGGTCTTGACCGTGATCTCGATGTTGGCCGCGGTGCCGTCGGGGCGTACGCTCACCGAGATGGCGTCGAGCACCTTGTCCGGGCCGGTGCCGTCGGCCACGAAGACGCCGGAGACCGGATCGAGGGTCCCCTGGCCCAGCGTGCTCAGCAGCGGCTGGAGGGCGGCCACCAGGCTCGTCACCTGCTGCTGGATCGAGGCTTCGGTCAGGGCGCCGGGGTTCGCCTGGATGGCACCGGCCAGGCTGGCGGGGTTGCCGTCCGGCGACAGCCGGGAAACGATGATGGTGGTCAATGGCGAGACGTTGGCCGTGCCCCCCGTGGTGCTGGCGGTCGTGCTGTAGAGCGTCAGGTCGTCGCGCTGGGCCGTGATCACCAGCGGGGCCTTGGCGCTGGCGGGCAGAGGACAGGCGTAGGCCCCTGCGCTGTCGGTCTGCGTCGTGCACACGGTGGCGCCGGTCTGGTCGACGACGACGATGCTGGCGCCCGCGAAGGGCGCGCCGGTGGCGGCCACGCCGGACAGCTGCGATGAGGTCTGCGGCGGGTTCGAGGCTGGCGGCGCCGATGGCGGCGTCGACGGCGGGGCCGCTGGCGGCGACCCGGCAACGGGGAACAGGGCGGCGCCGCTGCCCCCGCCGCCGCCGCCACCACAGGCGGCCAACAACACCAGGCTGGTACTTGCCGCAGTCGCACACAGCGTTTTCTTGAAAGATGTCATGTCGGGAGGTCCTCGTAAAAAAACAGAGCCGGATGTCACAAAATGTGGAGCGCAGTGTGCGAAAGATGGCTGAAGGCCGCCTCCCCTGATCGCGGGATACGCGGCCTGTGCAAAGCAGGCAAAGCTCGCGCATCGGAAGCCCACGCGCGCCTGCGTGCGGGCCTGTCACTCACCGGTTCCCAGGAAAGAGACCTGAATGAAAACTGTGCTCGCGACACCCCCTGCGGCCGCGCTGTGCAATGACCGCCATTGACCGCGTCCGCGTCGCGCTGGTCGAGGACGAGGCCGGCACGCGCGCGCGCCTGTGCAGCGCGGTGGCCCAGAGCCCGGCGCTGGAACTGGTGTTCACGGCAGCCACGGCCGGCGAGATCCATGCCTGGCTGCGCGAGGGACGGCCCGACGTGCTGCTGGTCGATCTCGGCCTGCCCGACGGCTCGGGCTTCGAGGTCATCGAGTGGTGCCGCCAGCTCGCGCCGAAGGCCGAGACGATGGTGATCACGATGTTCGGAGACGAGGCCAACATGATCCGGGCCTTCGAGGCCGGCGCGCGCGGCTACCTGCTCAAGGACGGCACCGAGGACGATCTGTCGCGCCACGTACTGCAGCTGCACGCCGGCGGCTCGCCCATGTCGCCGATCATTGCGCGTCAGCTCCTGACTCGCATGGCGCCCGGCACGGCCGCGCCGATCGCTGCGGCCGCGCCCGCCGTCGCCTCGCTGTCGCCGCGCGAGACCGAAGTCCTCGCCCTGGTCTCCCGCGGCTATACCTACCCCGAACTGACGAGCCTGCTCGGCGTTTCGCTCAGTACCATCCAGACCCATGTCAAGAGCATCTACAGCAAACTTGCCGTGCATTCGAAAACCGAGGCGGTCTTCGAGGCCCGTCAACTGGGCTTGCTGGATCGCTAGCCTGGCGCTCGCGCTGCTGTTGGCCGCTCCGCGCGCCGAAGCGGGCAATGCCGGCGGTGAGGGCGGTGGGGCCGACGCGGGCTTCGTGCAGATCGACCGTGCGCTCGTCACGCTCTGGCCCGATGGAAGCCCGGCCGAGGCGCCCGTCGAGCGCGCCCTGCCACATCGGTGGGACATCGACCACCCGCACAGCGGCGGCAGGGCCCGCTATCAGCTCATGCTGCCGCCGGTCCGCGGTGCGGAGCCATACGCGCTTTTTTTTCCGCGCATCGGCAACCAGGTCGAGGTGCGCGTCGGCGGCCATCTGGTGACCAAGCTGGGCGAGCTGGGCGATGAATCGACGGACATGGCCAAGCTACCGGTCCTGATGACCGTGCCGGCCGCCCTGCTCTCGCATGACGCCCCCACCGAACTGCAGGTGGATGCGGCGGTGCAGCCCGGCCGCTGGGGCGGACTCAGCGCGGTCATCTTCGGCGTCCAGTCGGTGGTCGTTCCGATGTATCGCACCAATGAACTCTGGCGCCAGTCCGCTCCCACCGCAATCACCTGGGCACTCGTGTTCATGGGGCTGATTGCGGGCGGCCTGTGGTGGCAGCACCGGGAGGGCCTGTATGGCATCTTCGCGCTGATCTCGCTGTTCGGGGTGACGACCATCTCCGGCCGGCTGCTGATCACGCCGCCGCTGCCGTGGCCGGCCTGGGGCGCGGTCGGCGGCATCGCGCTATGCGTGCTCCTGCTGCTGATGGCGCGCTTCGTCATGGTGGCGATCGCCGAGCTGCGCCCCTGGATGCGGGTTGCCTTCTGGGTGTACCTGGGGCTGTGCGTATGCGCCGTCACGGCCAGCTTTCTGTGGCACCAGCCGTTGATCTACACCTTGGTGCTCGGCAGCCTGCTACTGCCGGCGATGGTGATGATGTACAGCATCGTGCGAAAGATGTGGATGGCGCCCACGTGGGAGTCGACGCTGATGTGCCTGGCAGGCGTCACGGCGATCGTCGCCGGTGCGCGCGACTTCATGGTGGTCCGCATTCCCGAGTCGGGTTCGATGTCCTACGCCATGCTGCCGCTGGCCGTGTTCTTCCTGGTGCTGGCGATGGGCGGGACGGTCGTGGGGCACTACGTTCGCCAGGTGGCCGCATACAGGGAGCTCAATGCCTCTCTGGCGCGGCGCATCGCCGAGCGGGAAGCCGAGCTCGGCGAGTCCCATCGGCTGCAGCAGCGTCAGAGCGAGGAGCAGGCCGCGCTGCAGGAGCGCCAACGCATCATGCGCGACATCCATGATGGCGTGGGCGCACATCTGGTGGGACTGCTCAGCATGATGAAGAAAGGCGGCGCCGCGGCCGAGGCGCTGCAGGAACAGGCTCACGCGGCGCTCGACGAACTGCGCATGGCGGTCGATTCGTTGCAGCCGGTGAACGGCGACCTCGCCACGGTCCTCGCCACGCTGCGCTATCGGTTGCAGCCGCGGCTGGAGGCCGCGGGGCTGCGGGTCGAATGGGAGGTGGCGGCGCTGCCCGAGATGCGCAGCCTGACGCCGACCACGGTGCTCAACGTCCAGCGCATCCTGCTCGAAGCCTTCACCAACGTGCTGAAGCACGCAGCGGCCACCACCGTGCGCGTGACGGCAAGGCGGGTCGAAAGCCCCGACCGGCTCGAGCTGCGCGTGCAGGACGACGGAGCCGGTATTTCCGCGGAGCAGGGCCGCGTGTCCGGCCACGGCCTGGGCAACATGCGGGCACGGGCGCAATCCATCGGCGCGGCCCTTGTCGTCCAGCATGCGCAGCCGCATGGCACCATCGTCGAGCTGAGTTTGCCCATGGCTTAAGCACCAAGCGCACAGGAAGAACGGGATTCTGACAATGTGATTTTGGCAATGAGTCTGGATATCCGATGACCATCACCATCACCGCCTTTGAACGGTCGCCCGATGGCGGCAAGGACGAAGCCGTGCACAACTGATTCGTTTCGCCTCGGCCCCAACACTAAGATCCAAAATCGCACACCATCTTTGCCAAACCAGGAAAATCAAGGAGGCCTCCATGCAACGAACGATCGTTCTCGCTCGTCTGGCTTTGCTCTTGCCGCTCTTTTTTGCAGCGGCTTCGGCAAGAACTCACCCGGAGCAATTCGTCTGTACCGGCACATTGAGCTCTGGCTCTGGCATGGCGGGTTCATCGCTGGAAAAGAGCGGTCGGGCGACCTGCTTCTTTGAGGCCGACACCTACGCCGAACAACGGGCGCAAAAGATCTGCAGGCAGAACCAGCCGTGCGAAGTCGTCGCCATGACCCGCATCGACGGAGACAAGCGCATCATTGAACAGGTGCTTTCCATCAATGGCGTCCGGCAACCCGCGGGTGCTCTCCATGCACAAAAGGATGATGCTGCTGTGAACGGGCAAGCACGTGCAGAGGCGCTGGATTGCCCCGGCAAAACCTTCGAAACCTTCGTGGAGAAATTCGCAAACAGCATCTCCCTCCAGGCGAAGTTCACGCGCTGGCCGCTGCAATCCACTGCCATCGATGCCAAGGCGGAGCCAGAACCGAAGCCCGTGACGAAACAACTCACGCAGCGGCAAGTGACTTATCCGCTGATGACGGCGCTAGATCGCGCCAAACGCGAAGGCAAGATCATTCGGATCGCAAAGGACGAGGACTCGGGAGGTCAGATCGAAATTGCCGGATCGAACTCCGGAGAGAAGGTCCGCTATCTCTTCAAGCGATCGGGAATGTGCTGGAAGCTGACGGCTATCGACGATCAATCGATCTAGCACGACGTTAAATCTCTCTTGGGCATTGCACCTCTAACGCGAGGTCCGAAATGCGCATTCCTTCCTTCTGGCAGTTGGCGATCCTCAGTAAGCTGGATAGATGATCGTCCCCGTGCTACTCCTGCGACCATCGCGGGCTGGGAGGACGTCAATCAGATGGAAATTCGATATGAAACGACTCTTCCTGGTTTCGATGTTGATGTGGGGCCCAGTCTTGGCATACGCCCAGCAGCCACCTAACAGCGGATCACCCTGCCCGCCTGGAATGATCCCCGGTTACGGAAAATGCTATTCACCTAGCGATCCGGATCTATATGGTCCAAACGAACAACGGCAACGCAGCGCCAGGCCGAACGGCGCAGCCAACCACGGGGATGGCTGGCTTCGCTATGAAACTGGCAAATGGACGGAGAGCTTCGGAGCGTTTGCCGACGATGGGAGAGGCGTAAAGGGCTCTGGTGGCAGGTCGGAGGACAGCACAAGCGCCCAAGCTGCAAGAAAGGAAGCATTGCGCGATTGTGGCAAGCAGGATTGCCAGATCAGAATTGAGATGCGCAATGGATGTTGGGCGGTGGCTTATGGAAAAAGGAGCACGTTTTATTTTGGTACGGAGGTCGACATGGTTGGGCCCGACCCGAAAACGGCCGGCTTGAAGCTGGTTTCAAGCAAAGCGTTGGCCATGTGCAAGCAAGCAGGCGATGTGAACTGCGAAGTCAGAAACACCTCTTGCAGCCTCCCGTCTCAGTGAGGGTTCGATGCTGCGCACCTTTCTAAAAGGGCACATCACGCTGATGTTCGAGATGCCCGGGAACGTCACGCGCAAGATCCGGGTTCCGATCGATCTCTCCATCGCAGACAAGGATCCGCGGCCCGCCATCTAGGGTTCGGGCTGTTCGATAGGCATCCCCGACGCTCGCCGCCAGCCGACCGCCTCCAGCGAACCGACTTCTTGTAGGCGGCCATCCCACTTCCTACCAGAGGTGCGGAATGAGGCGATGACGTACACGGCTTGCGTATTCGTTGTACCCGGGAAGATCACGGCGCAAGATTTTTTCCTCATCGAGAAGCCGCCAGAAAAGCACCGGCAGGATGAGCGGGACGAGACAGATCGTGAGCCACGAGCCAAGTGCAAGCGGCATGCCAATGAAAAGCCAGAGTGCGCCAGCGTACATAGGATGACGCACATAAGCGTAGGGGCCGCTGTCGATCACTTTTTGATCATCCGCGACACTGATGTTTGCTGCTGCAAAACTATTGACCTTCAGCACCCAGAAAATAAAGAGGAACGACAAGACGATCACGATGTTCCCGACAAAGGACAGGTACGCGGGCACCGGCGAGACGCCAAATCGGTAGTCCAATGAAGGCAGGATGATAAAAATAAAAAACGCGAGGATGATGAGCGACACGATGATCTTCTGCGACCACTCTTTCTCATGCTGCGGTCCGGCATTCATACGGCGTTCGAGAAGCGGCCTGTCGTGAAGGGCGAGATAGACGGTGAAGCCGATGGTCGAGACGGAAAAGACTGCGATAAAGAGCCAGCCTTGCCAGTATTGCCACGTGCCCGCGGGCAAGAAAATGAAGGCAACGAATACGGCCATCCCCGCAACCCCTTGCGCGATGGCTTTCTTGTAGAGCGGGTCCATAGACGAGCGAATGGTATATCCGACGCTCCGCAACAAGCGACCCAAGTGCGAAATTTCCGATGACCGCTCTGGAGGGCGAGAGCCGGCAGCTCAGAGGCCTTCGCGCCAACTTCTCCTGCGGCTACAGTCGGCCACACGCAGACGCTTGGGGAACACGATCAGTTCGCCCCGAAGCTGATTCAAATGGAATGCTCAGAGCCCATAACTGCCATCTTCACTTTAGAAGGCCTGTCTCGCGCAGAAAGAACTTCTGTTGAAGATTCCTCGATTCCTTGGCGCAATCGTCAATCGGCAGCGCCGGTACACAAAGCGCTGGCAGTCAACGAAGCAGGCAAGCGATTCAGGAGCCCTGCCCGAACTCCCGCGCATGCTCCACCGCGTACTTGATGAGCTCCGCCTGCCCCTCGATGCCCAGCCGCCGCTTGATGCTCTGCCGGTGCGCCTCCACGGTGCGCACGCTCAAGCCGAGTTCGCGCGCGATCTGCTTGCTCGATTCGCCTCGGCCCAGCGCCGAAAGAATCTCGCTCTCGCGCGGGGTGAGCAGCGGCCTCGGCTCCTGCGTGCGAAACAGCTTCTTCGACACGGCTGGGCTCAGGAAGGTACCGCCCGCCGACACAGCCTCGATGGCCGCGACGATCTCCGCCGCAGGCGCGTCTTTCAGCACGTAGCCGCGTGCGCCCGCCTGCAGGGCCTTCTGCACGTACTCGGGGTTGTCGTACATGCTGAGCATCACGATGTGCGGCGCGCCCTGGCGTTGCAGCAGCAGGGCCGCGAGCTCGATGCCGTTCATGTCCTTCATGCCGACGTCCATCAGCATGAGGTCGGGCCGCACGCTCTCCACCAGCGCAAGCGCTTCGGCGGCGCTGCCGGCCTCGCCGACGATCTGCAGGTTGGGCATGGAGCCGAGCCGGGCGCGCAGGCCGTCGCGCACCAGCGGGTGGTCGTCCACCAGGAACAGGCGCACGGCCGCGGTAGGCATGTCCTTGGCTTGTTGTGTCGTGGTCATGCGGCCTGTGCCTTCGCGCTGCGGGCCGGCACCTCGGCCTCGATGGAGGTGCGCCCCGCGTTGGAGTTCATGGTGAGCCGCCCGCCGATGGCCTCCATGCGCTCGCGCATGTTGCGCAGGCCGATGCCGCGCCGCGGGTCGAGCTGCACGGCCTGAATGTCGAAGCCGGTGCCATCGTCGCTCACTTCCAGACGCACGCCCTCTTCGTCGTCGAAGTTCAGCGCAATGTGCACGTGCTGTGCGTGCGCGTGCTTGCGCACGTTGGTCAATGCTTCCTGCGTCAGGCGGAAGAGCGCTGTCTTCACTTCGGGCTGCAGCTCGAAGGATTCGCCGCCCATCATCATCGACGCATCGACTCCGCCCTCCTCCCTGAACTCGTCGACCAGCCGCTCCAGCGCGGCGGGCAGGCCCAGTGTGTCGAGCAAAGCGGGGCGCAGGCGGTGCGAGATGCGGCGCACCTCGATCAGCGAATCGTTGAGCCGCTGCAGCGCCTTGGCCAGCGCGGGCGGCGTGGTGGTGTGCTGCTGGCGGTCGAGCGATTCCACGGCGGACTCGATCAGCAGCTTGGCCGACACCAGCGTCTGGCTGGTGCCGTCGTGCAGCTCGCGCGCGAGGTGGCCGCGCTCTTCTTCCTGCGACTGCACCACGCGCCGCGCGAGCAGGCGCAGCTTGGCCTCTGCCGTGCGGTGCTCGCTGAGGTTCAGCAGCAGGCCGGCGGCGCTGACCACGCCAAGGCACAGTGCGGCGATGCCGGCAATCCACAGCAGCGTGGCGGTGACGTTGGCGTTCATCTGCCGATCGAGGGTGTCCATGGTCGACTGGATGTCGTCGAGGTACAGGCCGGTGCCGACCATCCAGTTCCAGCGCGGCAGCGCCGTGACGTAGCCGAGCTTGGGCGCCATCTGCGCGCTCGACGGCTTGCGCCACTCGTATTCGATGTAGCCGCCGCCGTTTTCCTTCGCGCCCTTGATCAGTTCCTGGATGGTGTAGCGGCCGCGCGAATCGCGCAGCTCCCAGAGGTTCTTGCCGACCAGTTCGGGCTGGCGCGAGTGCATGAGCGAGTTGCCCTCGAGGTCGTAGACGAAGAAGTAGCCGTCGTCGCCGTAGTTGAGCGCGGCGAGGCGGCGCAGAGCCTCGTTGCGGGTGGCTTCGTCGTCCTGGCCGGATTCGTACAGCGGAAGCAGGTTGCTCACGGCCAGGTCCACGTAGCTGCGCAGTTCGCTGCGGCGCTGGTCCATGTAGCTGCGCTCGATGAGGGCGCGCTCGCGCTGGGCGAGGTCATGCTCCTGGTGGCGCACCGCGAGGGCCACGAGCACCAGTGCGATGAGCAAGGGTGCCACAGCGAGCGCAACGATCTTGGTGCGGAGGTTCATCGGGGGGCAAGGCTACCACCGCCGCCTGGCCGGCCTTTCAGAGCTCGGGGTTCGTCAGTGGCAGCAAGGCGCGGTCGTTCAGGGCGTCCAGCAGTGCATCTTGATCGGCGCCGCCTTCGAGCATCAGGTCCAGGTTCTTTCCCGTCAGCGGCCGAATGGCAAGAAAGCTGAACTCGTAGCCGAGGCCGCTTGCACGACGGCGGCTGATACGGGCCTGCCGCAGGTCGGCTTGCCAGCTGCCGTCGGTGCGGCGCAACTGCACACCGTCGAGTTCGAAGGCGCGCACCCGCGAGGGCGCGAAAGTGCTGACCTGCGAGAAGGGAATGAACCACACGAGCCATGCAGCCAGCGGCACGACCACGCACAGCCCCACCATGGTCTTCAGAAAGCCCGCGTCGGAAGCATTGAGCAGCAGCGCAATGGCCGCCGCACCCGCCAGCGCGTAGCCCGCCGCAATCCAGGCCAGGAAACAACGCCAGCAGAAAACCATGGCGCGGCTTTGCAGCACGCCTGTGGCCGTCGGCGTGGGGCAGGCTCGAAGCGAGAGGTAGTGATTGAGGGCCGGCACCAGGTCATCGACGGGCACCGTCAGCATCAGCTTCTTGAAGGGCCGGGTATGAACGATCAGGTAGTTGTCGCTGTCGGGAATGCCCTCGAAGGTCAGCACGTCGATCCAGTCGACGTGGCCGAGCCCTTGCACCGAGAGGCCGCTTTCGTCGACGTCGACCTGCACGCTTTCGTTGAAGGGCTTGGGCCGGCGCTCGCCGGGTTTCAGCCAGCGCGCCTCGAGCCAGAGCCACGCGCGCACGACGACCACCAAACCCACCAGCCACAGCGCGAAGAGGGCAAGCCAGGCCACCATGCCCAATGCGATGTACCAACCCGTCGCCTCCAGGTCGATGACCCATACACCTGCAACGCCCATCAACAATGTGTAGGCCGTACAGAGCAACAGGATGGGCCAGATCAGGGCGGCGTCGTGCTGGGTGACCTGGATGCGCCGCGAAAAAACCGGAGGGCTCATTGAATGCCGCGGCTACCGTCCAACGGCGATGCCCACGGCCCGCGGGCGGAACTCGGTCGCGTAGTACAGCAGCGCCAGCAGCACATACCCGCCGCCCAGCAGGCACAAACCGCTCCATCCGTGGAAGGCATACACGGCCGCGGCGATGCCCGAGGCCACCGCCGCGCAGATGAAGATGAAGGTCATGAACAGCCCGTTGAGCCGGCCGCGCAGCTCCGGCGCCAGCATGAACAGGCTGCGGAAGTTGAGCACCTGGCACAGCTGCACCGCCCCGTCGAGCAGGATGCCCGCCGCGACCAGCCCGGCCACCGAGCGGTAGCGCATGGCGACCGCGCCGAGCACGAAGGACAGCAGCGCGACGACGATGGCTGCGCCGGTCGCAGGCCGCGTCCACCCCCGGTCGGCCAGCCGGCCCGCCACCGGCGCGAGCAAGGCGCCAGCGGCGCCGGCCAGCGCGAACAGCGCAATGCCGCGCTGTCCCATGCCGAACTCGTGCACCAGCGCCAGCGGCACGGCAGTCCAGAAGGCCTGGAAGGCGGAGAACATCATCCCCTGGTAGAAGCCGCGCCGGCGCAGCAGCGGCGTGTTCAGCACGATGCCGGGCAGCGAGGCCATGGTGCGCGCATAGCCCACCGAGGCATGCGGCCGGCGCTGCGGCAGCACGCGCCACAGCACGGCAATGAGCGTGGCCATCAGCGCGGCCGAGAGCCAGAACACCGCGCGCCAGCCCAGCGCGGAAGCCACCACGCTGGCAAAGGGCCGCGCCAGCATGATCCCGCCCAGCAGGCCGGCCATGATGTTGCCGACCACCTTGCCGCGCGTGGCCTCGGGCGCGAGGTGCGAGGCGAAGGGCAGCAGCACCTGCGCCGCGACCGCGCATGCGCCCACCACGAACGAGGCCACTAGGAAGGTGATGGCGGAGTTCGAAAGCGCGATGCCCACCAGCCCGATCACCGCGCCGAACAGCGCGCCCACGATGAGCTTGCGGTTCTCGACCACGTCGGCCAGCGGCACCAGCAGCAGCAGGCCGGCGCCGTAGCCGAGTTGCGTCAACGTCATGATCAGGCCGGCCAGCCCGGCATGCAGTTGCAGCGTGTCGGAGATGGGGCCGATCAACGGCTGGGCGTAGTAGATGTTGGCCACGCACAGGCCGCAGGCGATGGCGAAGACCAGCGTGAGAGCGGGCGTAAGACCGGCCGGAGAAGCAGAAGCTCTGGAGGCGGAAGAAGACATGAGGAGTCCCGGTTCGAGAGGGCAACCTTAGGGGTTAACCCGAAGCCGGGGGACCATAGCACGGGAGGCCGATTCCTGCAGCGCTCAGGCCTTGCGATCAGTCCACGCTCGTGGGCCTGCCCGAGGCCACCCACGCATCGAGCCCGCCCGTCAGCGGCAGGGCCCGCCGCGCCCCGCGTGCCAGCAGCACGCGCGCGGCCTGCGCGGCCGACACCTCGTTGGGGCAATTGCAGTACAGCACCACGTCGCGCCCTGCCGCGTGCGACAGGTCGAGGCTGCGCTGCTGCAGCGCCTTGAGCGTGTACGACTGCGCTCCCGGAATGCGGCGCGGATCGACCTGCACGCCGGCCTGCCCGCGCACGTCGATCACCAGCGGCGGCTCCTCGCCGTTCAGCAGTTCGTGCAGCTCTTCCACCGAGATGCGCGGCATGCCCGTGAGCCGCATGAAAGCGCGCCGGCGCCAGTAGCGCACCGCGAGGATCACCACCAGCACAAGGGCCACTGCCGCGGTCGCGATGCCGCCGGCCTGCGCCAGCACGGCCAGCACTTCCTGGATCTGGTTGCGAAACACCCAGCCCAGCCCGAGGAACAGCCCCGTCCAGACCAGCGCCGCGCCCACGTCGAAGCCGATGAAGCGCCGCACCGACATGCCCAGCGCCCCGGCCATCGGCGGCGCCACCACCGACACGCCCGGCACGAACTTGGCAGCCACAAGCGAGAGGCCGCCCCAATCGGTGATGAGCGATTCGCCGCGCCGCACGCAGGTGTCGGGCGACAGCGAGATGCGGCACAGCATGCGCATGAAGCGGTAGCCGAAGCGCCGCCCGGCATAGAACCACGCACCGTCGCCCAGCAGGTTGGCGATGACGGCGGCCATCACCACGCCGGGCACCGAGACATCGCCGGCTGCCAGCAGCGCGCCCGTCAGCACGAGCACCGCGGCCGCCGGCACGGGCAGCCCAAGCCGCGCGGCGAAGCTGGCAGCAAACACCACCAGGATCGCGTTCTGCACGAGCAGGGACATCAGCTGCGCCATGGCTGCCTTTGTGGCCCGGATGCCGGTCGAAGTTGCGGGGATTGCGTGCGGTTCATGCCGGCAGCGATTCTCAGGCATGGCCCAAGAACGTACCGTGCGCGGGCCATTGCCGAATGGTTTTCGGTTTTGCTCCCTCCCCTCCTGGGGGAGGGTTGGGGTGAGGGCACGACGGCGATGGAAAAAGCGGCGCCTGTGCGAAGGCCTGCCCCCATCCCAGCCTTCCCCCAGAGGGGGAAGGAGCAAGGCAAGACCGTCCCCGGTTTTGCTCCCTCCCCCGCTGGGGGAGGGTTGGGGT